>JAMNYN010000576.1 GCA_023622805.1 Pseudomonadota bacterium
GGCTTCATCCCGCAAAGCCTGCAGCAAAGGCTGGACTTCGGGCAGGGCCGGACGGTGCAGCGGCAGCAGGGCCTGGACGCGAAACGGAATGGAAAACGCCAGAGGCCGCCACAGCAGCTGCGGGCCGGCGCAGACCAGGGCCGTCAGCGGATTGACGATGGCCAGGCCCAGCCCCTGCTGGACCATGGCGCAGACGGCCACCGCATTGTGCGTTTGCACGCGCATCTGGCGCGCCACGCCGGCCTGGGCGAACACCGCGTCGATCTGCCGCCGGTAGGGATCGTCCAGCGACAGGCTCACAAACGGCTGGTCGGCGAAATCCTCCACCTGCAGCACGGAACGCGCGGCCAGAGGGTGGCCGGCCGGCAGCACGCAGACTTCGTCCATGGTCAGCAGCGGCAGCGCCTGGCATCCCGCGGGCGCGGCATCGTGTTCGCTCAGGCCCAGGTCGAAGCGCTGGGCCGCCATCCATTCCTCCAGCAGCGGCGACTCCTGCGGCGTAACCGCCAGCCGCGCCTGCGGGTACTGGTCCAGCAGGCGCGCCGCCGCCCCGGGCAGCAGCGCATGGCTGAGCGCCGGCAGGCACAGCACGCTGATCTGCGCCTCCTCGGCCCGGCCCAACGCCAGCGCCTTGTCCACCACCCGCTCCAGCCCCTGCCAGGAACGCTGGACTTCGTCCCACAGCGCCAGCGCGCGCGCATTCGGCCGCAGCCGACTCTGGCTGCGCGCAAACAGCGCATAGCCCAGCAACTGCTCCAGGCGCGCGAGCTCGCGGCTCACCGTGGGCTGGGAGCTGGCAAGCAGCGTCGCCGCGCCCGTGGCGCTGCCCGTGGTCATGACCGCGCGAAAGACTTCGATATGGCGGTGGGTAATGCGTGCAGCAGGCAGAGTCATGGCCAGAGCATATCCAAATTGAATGACATGGCAAAAACAAAGCATTGGACGACATAGGAAGACCGGCGCATGATGGCTGCCACTTTCCGGAGCGGCATGCCCCGGCCCTCCCTACCAACGCCTCCGGCCCCACCCGCCATGACCTGCCCCTTCTCCCCCGCCCAACTGTGGTCCTTGGCCGACCAATACGGCACGCCCCTGTGGGCCTATGACGCCGCCACCATCCGTGCGCGCATCGCCGATCTGTCGCGTTTCGAGACCATCCGCTTCGCGCAAAAAGCCTGCTCCAACATCCACATCCTCAAGCTGATGCGCGAGCAGGGCGTGAAAGTCGATGCGGTTTCACGCGGCGAAATCGAGCGCGCCCTGGCCGCGGGCTACCGTCCCGGCAGCGAACCCGCCGAAATCGTCTTCACCGCCGACGTGATGGACGAAGCCACGCTGGCCACCGTGGTCCAGCACCAGGTGCCCGTCAATGCCGGCTCCATCGACATGCTGCACCAGTTGGCCGCGGCCTCGCCGGGCCACCATGTCTGGCTGCGCATCAACCCCGGCTTCGGCCACGGCCACAGCAACAAGACCAACACCGGCGGCGAGCACAGCAAGCACGGCATCTGGCACACCGACCTGCAAGCGGCCCTTGCAGCCATCCGCAGCGGCGGCCTGCACCTGGCCGGCCTGCACATGCACATCGGCTCGGGCGTGGACTACGGCCACCTGTCGGAAGTCTGCGGCGCCATGGTCCAGCTGGTGCAAACCACCAAGGACGCCGGCCACGATCTGCAGGCCATTTCGGCCGGCGGCGGCCTGTCCATTCCCTACCGTGATGGCGACCCGGTGATCGACACCGCGCATTACCACGGCCTGTGGGACGCCGCGCGCAAGCAGGCCGAAGCCATCGTCGGCCACGCCCTGGGCCTGGAAATCGAGCCCGGACGCTTTCTGGTCGCTGAATCCGGCGTACTGCTGGGCACGGTGCGCGCCACCAAGAACTCGGGCAACAACCACTTCGTACTGGTCGACACGGGTTTCAACGAACTCATGCGCCCGTCGATGTACGGCAGCTTCCATGCCATGCACATCGAGCGCCGCGACGGCACCAGCCTGCCCACGCGCGACAGCGTGGTCGCGGGCCCGCTGTGCGAATCGGGCGATGTGTTCACCCAGGGCGACGGCGGCGTGGTCCTGCCGCGTCCGCTGGCCGGCGCCACCGTCGGTGACCTGCTGGTGATCCACGACACCGGCGCCTATGGCGCGTCCATGTCGAGCAACTACAACACCCGTCCCCTGGCCGCCGAAGTGCTGGTCGACGGCGAGCGCGTGCAACTCATCCGCCGCCGTCAGACGGTGGAAGAGCTGCTGGCGCTGGAATTGGGGCTGTAAGAAAC
>JAMNYN010000368.1 GCA_023622805.1 Pseudomonadota bacterium
ATTCTTGGCCTATTACAACGCCCGAAGACCGCACTCGGCCTTGGGCTACAAGTCTCCAGCATCCCGACTTGGCGGGAACAACCTATTGCAAATCAACACCTAGGCGGCCCCCCCGAACCGAGGCTGCCGTCCCTAGCCGGGCGCCCCCCTCCACCGTAGGTTGAGAGGGGGAAGACGGGGCGCGCCTAGCGCGCAGCGGCTCAGGGGGTGCTCAATTCATCACCGTCAGCGCGGGCTCGTGGGCCAGCAGCTGGGAGATGCGGTTGTCCGCCCCCATGATGGCCACGCGCGGCACATGGGCCGCGAGTTCCTCGGCATTGACATAGGCGTAGGCAATGATGATCACGATGTCGCCCTTTTGCACCAGGCGCGCGGCCGCGCCGTTGACGCAGATCACACCGCTGGCACGCTCGCCGGCAATCACATAGGTTTCGAAGCGTGCGCCGTTGTTGTTGTTGACCACGTGCACTTTTTCGTTGGCGACTATGCCCACGGCGTCCATCAAGTCCTGGTCGATGGTGATCGAGCCCACGTAATTGAGATCGGCCTGGGTGACCTGGGCGCGGTGGATTTTGCTGTTCATCAACATGCGGAACATGGGGCTTACCTCTGGAAAGTGATGTTGTCTATCAAACGGGTACGGCCCAGGTACACGGCGGCCAGGGCGATGCAGCTGCGGTCGCTGTCCTGCAGCGCCAGCAGGTCGGGCCAGGCCAGCAGCTCCAGGTAGTCGATGCGGCTGCCGGGAATCTCGCGGGCGATGTGTGCGCGCGCGGCCTGCAGCGCGACTTCGGGCGTCTGGCCGGCCTGCAGCCGGTCACGGCACTGCTGCAAGGCCTGGTGGATGGCCGGCGCCTGGACGCGCTCTTGCGCGCTCAGGTAGACGTTGCGCGAAGACTTGGCCAGGCCGTCGGCCTCGCGCACCACGGGAATCACGCAGATCTCCAGCGGCAGGTTGTAGTCGCGCACAAAGGTCTGGATGATGGCCACCTGCTGCGCATCCTTCTGGCCGAAGAAAGCGCGGTCGGGCTGCACCAGGTTGAACAGCTTGCACACCACCTGCACCACGCCGTCGAAGTGGCCGGGGCGCGAGGCGCCGCACAGCACGTTCGCCTGGCGCCCGGCCAGGATCAGCGGGCCTGCGGCGTGCGGGTACATCTCTTCGGTGGCGGGAGCGAAGACCGCATCCACGCCATGCGCCTGGGCCAGGGCGCAGTCGCCGTCCAGGTCGCGCGGATAGGCATCGAAATCCTCGTTCGGGCCGAACTGGCGCGGGTTCACGAAGATGCTCATCACCACCAGGTCACAGGACTGGCGCGCGCTTTCGACCAAGGCCATGTGGCCTTCGTGCAGCGCACCCATGGTGGGCACCAGGGCAATGGTTTTTCCCAGCCGGCGCTGCTGGGCCAGCCAGTCGCGCAGGTCGGCAATACGGGTCAGGCGTTGCATGGAAAACAAGCTCCAGAAATCACGAATTCATTCGACGGTGGCGGGCGCGGGGGATAACCGCCCCCCCCCCGGATGGACCCCCCCCCCGGCATAGGCCGTCAGGCCGCCCTGCACCTGCTCACCCACTTGCGCGAACTGCTGCACGAACTTGGGCACGCGGTGGTTGCCGTAGCCCAGCAGGTCGTGAAAGACCAGCACCTGGCCGTCGGTGGCCGGGCCCGCGCCAATGCCTATGGTGGGAATACCCAGCTGCGCCGTGATGTGGGCCGCGAGCTGCTGGGGCACGCATTCAAGCACCAGCGCGCAGGCACCGGCCGCTTCACAGGCCTGGGCATCGCGCAGGATCTGCTGCGCGGCCTCGAAATCCTTGCCCTGGACCACATAGCCGCCGAGCACGGCGGCCGACTGCGGCGTCAAGCCCAGGTGGGCCACCACAGGAATGCCGACCTGCGTCAGACGCCGGATCACGTCTATCACTTCGCCCGCGCCTTCGACCTTGAGTGCGTCGGCACCGCTGCGCTGCAGCATGTCGACGGCGCAACGCGTCGTGGCTTCCAGACTCGCGTGGTAGCTGCCGAACGGCATGTCCAGCACGATGCAGGTGCCAGGCGCGCCGCGGCGCACGGCCTTGGCGTGGTGCACCATATCGTCCACGGTGACGGGCACCGTGGAGTCATAGCCCAGCACCACCATGCCCAGTGAGTCGCCCACCAAAATGGTGTCCGCTCCGGCCGCTTCGGCATAGCGGGCTCCGGGATAGTCATAGGCCGTGACCATGACGATCTTGCGCTTCTCGCGCTTGAACTTCTGAAATTCGGTGGTGGATTTCATGTGGTTGTCTCTGGAGTCCAGGACCTGGCCGCGCAAGCACCTGGGCGCTGCCCCTGGGGGTTGTTATTTTTGCGCGCCGACCATACCACAGCCGAATCAAAGGCCCGGACCAGCATTCATCCTGCACACCAAAGGTTTTGCGCCTGCAACGCCGCCGCAGCGCTGCACTCATGCTGCAGCGCAGCATCCCCAGCCCACGCCACTGGCGTGGGCCAGCGCAAGCTGAGAGGGAAAGCGGCCCGTCGACAAGCTCAGGGCGAACAGCCTTTGGCACAGGTCACTGCGCTTGAAACCGGCGCGCCCCCGCAAGGAGACACCGAGCAAGGGCCGCCCCGCAGCGATGGTGTCGCCCCTGGCCGGGCGCCCCCTCCACCGAAGGATGAGAGGGGGGAGCCGGGGCGGCCCATGCCGCGTAAGCCGCTCAGGGGGTGCTTTAACTTTCAGCAGCCAACTTGCGCAGCTCGAACTTCTGGATCTTGCCGGTACTGGTCTTGGGCAGCTCGCCGAACACCACGGCGCGCGGCAGCTTGAAGCCCGCCAGGTGCTGGCGGCAATGGGCGACGATGTCCTCGGCCGTGACACTCGCCCCATCCTTGAGCTCGACAAAGGCGCAAGGCGTCTCGCCCCACTTGGCGTCGGGCTTGGCGACCACGGCCGCGGCCAGCACGGCGGGGTGGCGATACAGCACATCCTCGACTTCGATGGACGAGATGTTCTCGCCGCCCGAAATGATGATGTCCTTGCTGCGGTCCTTGATCTTGATGTAGCCGTCGGGGTATTGCACGGCCAGGTCGCCGCTGTGAAACCACCCGCCCGCGAAGGCCTCGTCCGTCGCCTTGGGGTTCTTGAGATAGCCTTTCATGGCGATATTGCCCTTGAACATGATCTCGCCCATGGTCTCGCCGTCCTGCGGCACGGGCTGCATGGTTTCGGGATCGAGCACGCGCACGTCGCCTTGCAGGTGAAAACGCACGCCCTGGCGGGCGTTGAGGCGGGCGCGCTCGCCTATGTCCAGCTGCGCCCAGTCGTCATGCTGGGCGCAGACGGCTGCCGGCCCATAGGTCTCGGTCAGACCGTAGACATGGGTCAGGTCGAAGCCCATGCGCTCCATGCCTTCGATCATCGAAGCCGGCGGCGCGGCACCGGCGACCATGGCTTTCACGCCCGCGGGCAGCCCTTGTTTCGTAGCTTCCGGCGCGTTGACCAGCATGCCGTGGACTATGGGTGCGCCGCAGTAATGCGTCACGCCATGCTGGCGAATGGCATCGAACACGCTTTGCGAGTCCACCCGTCGCAGACAGACGTTGACGCCCGCGCGCAGCGCCACGGTCCAGGGGAAGCACCAACCATTGCAATGGAACATGGGCAGGGTCCAGAGATAGACCGCATGCTTGGGCATGTCCCACTCGAGCACATTGCTGATGGCATTCGAGGCCGCGCCGCGGTGGTGGTAGACCACGCCCTTGGGATTGCCCGTGGTGCCGCTGGTGTAGTTCAGCGCAATCGCATCCCACTCGTCGGCCGGCGGCGCCCAGTCGAACTGCGCATCGCCGCTGGCCAGCAGCGCTTCATAGTCCATGCCGCCCAAGGACTGACTCGCAGGGCCGTAGACCGCGTCCTGGACTTCCACCACCTGCAGCGGCGTCGAAGACTGGCGCAGGGTCAGGGCCTTGGCCAGCAGGCCGGCGAACTCCGGGTCGACAATCACCACCCGGGCTTCGCCATGGTCGAGCATGTAGGCAATGGCCTGCGGATCAAGCCGCGTGTTCAGGGCATTGAGCACGGCACCGGCCATGGGCACGCCGAAATGCGCTTCGACCATGGGCGGCGTATTGGGCAGCAGCACGGCCACGGTGTCGTTCTTGCCTACACCCAGGCGCTGCAGGCCGCTGGCCAGCTGGCGGCAGCGCGCATAGGTCTGGCCCCAGGTCTGGCGCAGGTCGCCGTGCACGATGGCCAGGCGCTGCGGGTAGACCTCGGCGGTGCGCGCGATGAAGCCCAGGGGGGAGATGGACGCAAAGTTGGCGGCGTTGCGGGGAAGGTTGCTGTCGAAAATGGAAGTCACGGCGAGGGTCCTTGCTGGCAACAAATGGTCAAGCGCGGCAGCGCCAGGGCTTCAGGGTCCTACACGCTGCATGGCAAATACTCTACCCGGGCGGTTGACTGAACGGAAGATGGGAAACCGGTATGCCACTGTCGCCCAAATAAATAGCAAGCACTCACACTTCTAATGAGCATTGATATGTATTGCGCATGCCGGCCAGCTACCTTTGGCGCCCGCTGTTTTCAGCAATCTTTCTATACTTACGGGCTTTTGCCTGTAGCTGGCCCTGACGCGCGGACGCCGGACGACCAGGCCCAGGGACCCCGCCCTTTCACCTTCCGCGCCCCTGTGTCGCCCGCCATGCCTGCCTTGCCCACTGCCCCGACCGCGTCTTCCTGCCGCATCCTCTCCGTCATCCCGCCGATGACGCAGCTCAACACGCCCTACCCGTCCACGGCCTATCTCACGGGTTTTCTGCGCTCGCGCGGCATGCAGGCCGTACAGGAAGACCTGGCGCTGGCCCTGGTGCTGCGCCTGCTGTCGACCACGGGCCTGCAGCAGGTGGTCGATCTGGTCGAGGCCCAGCACGCGGAAAACCCCGACCGGCCGTTCAGCCCCGCGGTGCAATCCTTCATGGGCCAGCGCGACCGCTACCTGGCCACCATCGCGCGCGCGATCACTTTCCTGCAGGGCCGCGACAGCACCTTGTCGCACCGCATCGTCAGCCGCCAATACCTGCCCGAAGGCCCGCGCTTTGACGCGCTCGAAGGCTATATCGACGACGGCAGCGGCGACCCGCTGGGCTGGGCGTTCGGTGCCCTGGGCCAGCACGACCGCGCCAAGCACCTGGCCACGCTCTATCTCAACGACGTGGCCGACGTGCTGCGCGACGCGGCCGACGAGCGCTTTGAATTCGTACGCTACGCCGAGTCGCTGGCCGGCAGCCAGGCCAGCTTCGAGCCGCTGGCCCAGGCCCTGGCCGCGCCCATGACGCTGGTCGACGAAGCCCTGCACCAGCTCACACTCGAAGCCCTGGAACGCCACCAGCCCGATGTGGTGCTGCTGTCCGTGCCCTTCCCGGGCTCGGTCTACGCGGCCTTTCGCATCGCCCAGACCATCAAGGCCCATGCGCCAGGCACCACGCTGGTGCTCGGCGGCGGCTTCGTCAACACCGAGCTGCGCGAGCTGACCGAGCCGCGCGTCTTCGACTATTTCGACTTCGTCACGCTGGACGCGGGCGAGCGCCCGCTGCTGGCCCTGCTGGAGCACATCCAAGGCCAGCGCGGCGCGTCGCGCCTGGTGCGCACCTATGTGCGCGATGCCAACGGCACGGTGCGCTACGTCAACATGATGGAAGCCGACGTGGCTTTCGCCGAAGTCGGCACGCCCACCTGGGACGGCCTGCCGCTGCACGACTACCTGTCGCTGCTCGACATGCTCAACCCCATGCACCGGATGTGGAGCGACGGCCGCTGGAACAAGCTGACGGTGGCCCATGGCTGCTACTGGAAGAAGTGCAGCTTCTGCGACGTGAGCCTGGACTACATCGGCCGCTACGAAGGCGCGAGCGCGGCCGTGCTGGCCGACCGCATCGAAGCCATCGTCGCCGAAACCGGCCAGACGGGCTTTCATTTCGTCGACGAAGCCGCGCCGCCCAAGGCGCTCAAGACCCTGGCCCAGGAGCTGCTCGCGCGCGGCAGCGACATCAGCTGGTGGGGGAATATCCGCTTCGAGAAGACTTTCAGCCCCGAGCTGTGCAATCTGCTGGCCGACAGCGGCTGCATCGCCGTCTCGGGCGGGCTGGAAGTGGCTTCGGACCGCCTGCTCTCGCTGATGAAAAAAGGCGTCTCGGTCGACCAGGTGGCGCGCGTGACCAAGGCCTTTTCCGAGGCCGGCATTCTGGTCCATGCCTACCTGATGTATGGCTTTCCCACGCAGACCGTGCAGGACACGGTGGATGCGCTCGAATACGTGCGCCAGCTGTTCGAGCACGGCTGCATACAAAGCGGCTTTTTCCACCGCTTCAGCTGCACCGTGCACTCGCCTGTGGGCCTCAACCCCGAGGAGTACGGCATCACGCTCACGCCCATGCCGCCCGTGAGTTTTGCCAAGAACGACATCGGCTTTCACGACCCCAGCGGCGTGGACCATGACGCCCTGGGCGCCGTGCTCAAGAAAGCCATCTACAACTATATGCACGGCATAGGCGTGGAAGAAGACGTACGCAGCTGGTTCCCCTTCAAGGTGCCCAAGACCACAGTGCCACGCAACAAGATCGAGAAAGCCCTGAAGGCCAAGGGCTAGCCCCATGAAAAAGCCCCGCTCCCTCGAAAGAGGAAGCGGGGCTCGAATCGGCAATGAACCGGGGGCCAGAGCAGTTCCTGCCCGGCCCCGGCTTCAGAAGGATTCCCAGTCGTCGCTCGCGCCGGCGCGGCTGGTTTCGGCAGCAGGCTTGGCCTTGGCCGGCTGGGGCGCTTTGAGCACCCGGGCCGCAGCCACCGGCGCCGCGACGCGGACCGGCCGGGCAGGTGCTGCCATCGCCTTGGGCGCGGCCGCCCGCGGTGCCAGGGCTTGGCTATGCCCCACATTGAAGACCGCCACCACTTCGGCCAGGTGCTGAGCCTGGTCGCGCAGCGATGCGGCGGCGGCCGCCGACTCTTCCACCAGCGCGGCGTTCTGCTGGGTCATCTGGTCGAGGTTGCTGATGGCCTGGTTGACCTGGCCGATGCCGTCGCGCTGCTCGGTGGAGGAGGCGGTGATCTCGCCGATCAGGTCGGACACCCGGCGCACGCTGGCGACGATCTCGCCCATGGATTCCCCGGCCTGTGCCACCTGGATGGAGCCGGTTTCCACGCTCTCCACCGAGGCATTGATCAGGCCCTTGATCTCCTTGGCGGCGGAGGCAGAGCGACCCGCCAGGCTGCGCACCTCGCTGGCCACCACGGCAAAGCCCCGGCCCTGCTCGCCGGCGCGCGCCGCTTCCACGGCGGCGTTCAGCGCCAGGATATTGGTCTGGAAAGCAATACCGTCGATCACGCCGATGATGTCGGCGATCTTGCGCGAGCTGTCAGTGATGTGCTGCATGCTTTGCACCACCTGCGCCACCACGTCACCGCCGCGCGTGGCGGCCTGCGCCGCTGTCGCGACCAGTTGGTTGGCCTGGCGTGCCGTGTCGGCGGACTGGGTGACCGTGGCGGTCAGCTCTTCCATGCTGGCCGCGGTCTCTTCGAGATTGGCGGCCGTCTGCTCGGTGCGCGACGACAGGTCCTGGTTGCCCGTGGCGATTTCCACCGAAGCGTTGGACATCGAATCCACGCCGCCGCGGACTTCGGAGACCAGGCCGCGCAGGCGCGCCGCCATTTCCGAGACCGAGCGCAGCAGATGGCCGAATTCGTCCTGGCGGTCGTCATGCGCCGACACCGTGAGGTTGCCGCCGGCAATGGCGTCCGCCAACTCCATGGTGCGGTTCAGCGGACGCGTGATGGAGCGCACGAGCAGGAAGGCCAGTACCAGCCCCAGGGCGAACACCGCGCCCTCGACCAGCCAGGCCACCAGACTCGCCTGGTTGCGGGCGACCTGCGCCTCCTGGGCGGCCACATCGCGCTGGCTGTGCTGCAGTTGCACAAAGCTTTCCAGGCTGTCCACATAGTGGCTGATGCCAGGCAGGTAGGTGCTTTCGATGAAGGTCTTGAAGGCGGCGCCGTCACCGCCCAGCTTGATCTCGCGGGCCTGCTTGTTCAGGGCCAGCACCTTGGCGCGTTCGGCGGCCACGCGTTCCAGCGCGGCCTTGTCCTCAGGGCTGGTGGCGAGCTTGACCACCTGGGCCTGGAGCGCCGAGATGACGCCTATGCCGGCCTTCACCCGGGCATCGAACAGCGTCGTCAGCTCAGGGTCGGGCGTGGCATTGCTGGCCAGCACTTTTTCACCAGTGGCTTCGGTCGCGCCTTTCCACTGCCCGGCGAGCGTGATGCGGTGCTCGTAAGCGGCCATGGTGGTCATCGACTGGTCCATTACCTGGGCTACCCGGTGCTGAGCCCAGACCGACACCAGCAGCATGGCGCCGAGCAAGCCCACGATGGAGCCTCCGAGCTTGGGGGTCAGGCGCACGTTATCCAACTTCATTGAGAATATCCAAAGGGGGTAAGGAGATGGTTTTCGGACCTCCGCGAAACTGTCGAAAACAGCGGGAAGCCCCACCGCCGCCGCACGACGGAGGTAATTTTTTGCGAATGGTAGCATTTACATAACGACACAATTGCCGCAAAAAACCCCTATGGCGTCGACCTCGGTGCCGCGCAACAGCATCGAAAAGCACGAAGCCCACACCGCTGGAATTCCCCTGCCCACGCAAAAAAGCCCCGCCTCTCTTGCGAAAGGACGGGGCCTGTTCAGGCCCTTGCACCGGCGTCACGCCGATGCAAAAGCCTTGGGTCGCCTCAGGCCTTGCGGCGGCGCGCCACCAGCCAGCCGATCAAGCCCAGCAAGATGACCGCGCCCAGGCCCATGCCCCAGCGGGCCAGCTGCACCAGGCCGCTGCCGCCGGCCGTCGCCGGATCGCGCAGCATGGCCACCTGGGCCTGCGTCACCTTGGTGTCGGGGTTGCCGTACTGCGTGAGCAGGTAGTTGCTCAAGCTGGTGACCTGCTGGTCGCTGAGCTCGTGCGCAAACGGCGGCATCACCGAATCCACGCCCACACGGTGCACGCCGTGCAGGATGGCCATCACCATGTTGTTGCTGTTGTTGTGTCCCAGGCTGGTGTTGTGGAACAGCGCCGGCAGCTTGCCGTCCTCGCTGCCCTGACCCTGTGCCTGGTGGCAGCTGGCGCAGTTGGCGTCATAGATTTGCGCGCCGGTCATGGCGTTGAAATCCTTGGGCAGTTCCGTGCCACGCAGCGTCTCCAACTGGTCGCTGGCCGCGCCGAACTGGTCGGCCGACTTCTTCACCTGGCTGTCGCTCACGGGCTTGGTCGACTGGATATACACCGCGATGGCGTTCAAGTCCTCGCTGCTCAGGTGCTTGAGGCTGTGGTCTATGGCTTCGGCCATGGGGCCCGAAGCCGGCCCCTTGCCGGCCACCGGCTCACCGCGCATGTACTGCACCAGCTCGGCCTGCGTCCAGCCGCCCACGCCGCTGGTCTTGTCGGAGGTGATGTTGGGCGCGTACCAGGCACCCAGTTCCGCCCCGCCCAGCGAACGCAGATGGTCTTCGGCCATCAGCGCATTGCGCGGCGTGTGGCAGGTGGTGCAGTGGGCCAGGCCTTCGGACAGGTAGGCGCCGCGGTTCCATTCCGGCGTCTGCGACAGATCGGCCTTGAACGGCGTGGCGTCATGGAACAGACCGTTCCAGACGCTCATGCTCAGGCGGATATTGAACGGAAACGGCAGGCTGGTGACCGGCGCGGCCTTGTCCACCGCGGGCACGCCTTGCATGAAGTAGGCGTACATGGCGGCGATGTCCTCGTCCGTCGTCTTGGCGTACGAGGTGTAAGGCATGGCCGGGTAGAGGTTGGCACCGTCGGCGCGCTTGCCGTGGCGCAGCGCGTTGCTGAACTGCTCCAGCGTGTAGTTGCCTATGCCGTGGGTCTTGGACGGCGTGATGTTGGTCGAGTAGATAGGACCCATGGGGCTGGCCATGGCCAGGCCGCCGGCCATGGATTCACCACCGACCGCCGTGTGGCAGGCGATGCAGTCGCCGGCCGTGGCCAGGTAGCGGCCGCGCTCGACTTCCGAGGAAGCGTTGGCGTCCACGGGCGCGGCACCGGCAGCGCTGGCGGCCATGGGCATGGCCGCCGCAGCCGACAGCAGGGCTGCAGCGAGGAAGGAGAACGAAAGCGAAGTCTTGTGCATGTCGTACCTCCTCAGACAGCGTTCTTGCCCAGCGTGTTGCTGCGGGGCAGCATCGCGGGGCCACCGTTGGCGGCGATCAGGTGGGCGCCGGTGCGCAGGGCCACGGCAATGCCGTTGAGCGTGGAATTGCAGGTCGACGAAGTCGGCAACAGGCCGGTCGATGCAAAGTACAGGTTTTCGTGGTCCCAGGCGCGGCCGAACTCATCGCAGACCGACACATTCGGGTCCGTGCCCATGCTCAGCGTGCCGCAGATGTGCTGGTTGTTGGCGTAGTCGCCTTCCTTGCTGGGGCGCAGATTGGTGCCCCCCATGAGCTGGGCAATGCGCGCGAAATCCTGCTTGGCGCGCTGGTGGCCGCCGGCGGTGTAGGCGTCGATCTGGTAGTGCGCCTGAGGACGGGGCAGGCCCATGGCGTCCTTGGAATCGGCCAGGGTGATGCGGTTTTCCAGCACCGGCAGCACTTCCAGCACGCTCTTGACGTTCATTTCACGCGCGGCCGAATGGCGCAGGCGGTCGGCGAATTCCTTGCCGTATATGCCTTCCTTGAGCAGCGACGTGGTGGCGCCGTCGACGCGCGAGATGTTGGTGAAGTCCAGGCGGTAAGGCGAGTGCTCGGAGCGGAAGGCGCCGTCGCGCATGGTGTTGATCGAGCTCGGGCTTTGCGGGCCGCGGCCCAGCCAGACGTCCTCGTCGGCGTCGAAGGTCAGCGAGGTGCTGGGGTGGTCCATCAGGTGGCGGCCGACCATGTCGCGCGCGTTGGCCACGCCGTTCTTGAAGGTATCGCTCTTGGACAGCAGCAGCAGGCGCGGCGACTCGATGCCGTTGGCGGCGACGATGAAGGTCTTGGCCGTGACCTTGTGCACGTTCTTTTCGGGATCGTAGTAATGCACGGACTGGATGCGCCCCTGGGCGTCATGCTCCAGGTTGAACACATTGGCGCGCAGCACCAGCTTGACGCCGGCCGCCACGGCCTGGGCCACGGCAATGCCGCCGTGGTACTGGGCGTCGATGGGGCAGACCGGCTGGCAGCTGTTATTGCCGCAGCAAGGAGGACGGCCGTCGAAGGTGCGGCTGTTGCGTGCCACGGTGTTGGCCACCACGGGATAGACGCCGGCCAGGCGTTCGCGCACGCGCTGCATGGCATAGGGTTCGGCCACGGGGTCCATGGGGAAAGGCTTGCTGCGCGGCGAGCCGGTTTCGGTCGAGCCGCAGACGCCCATGATCTCCTCGGCTTCCTGGTAGTAGGGCTCGAGATCGTCGTAGTCGAACGGCCAGTCCACTCCCACGCCGTACAGCGACTTGGTATGGAAGTCATTGGGCACGTTGCGCCAGGCATGCGCCGCCCAGTGCCAGCTGGTACCGCCGAGCTGGCGGATGTATTCGGCCTTGTAGGGGTAGGGACCGGCCTGGACCAGGTGGCCGTTGTCTTCAGGGCGGTAGATGGGGTGCGGCGCCCACTCGGGCGACGGATAGGGCGACATCCAGTCGCTGCGACGCGGCGAGTTGCGAAAGCGCGCCACGATGTCGCCACGCTTGGCGTCGTCGCCGGCTTCGAGCATCAGCACGGAAGCGCCGGTGAGTGCCAGCTTGCGCGCCAGCATCGCGCCGATGATGCCGGAGCCTACGACCACGTAGTCGGCGGAGAGATTTTTTTCAGCCATGGGGTATTTTTTGATGTTGTCAGTGGGCTCAGGCGCGGGAGGCCCGAGGCAGCACGGGCTTGAGGCGCACCGAAGCCGGGTTCACGATCCAGCTGCCGTAGCCGCCGTAGGCATAGGTCGGAGGCTTGAGCTGGTCCGACACCGTGCGCGCATTGAGCGCGAATTCATAGGCCACCACGCGGGTGTTCTTGCCATCGCCGACGATGCCCAGGTACCAGCCCTGCATCAGCTGCGCGGGCAGCTTGGCCCAGTCCGCGGGCTGGGCTTTCAAGGCCTCGTTGAGCTGGGCCAGGCCCACTTTCTCGGCCTGCACCCAGGCCCAGAGCGCCTGCATGCGCTCGCCCCAGCTGGAGTCGAGTTGCAGATGCGCGGCCAGCAGGCGCGCGCCCATGCCGGCGTCCAGGTCGCTGAGCTCCGTGAGGTGCTTGGACAGACCCATGAAAGCGTCGACCGACGCCTGGGAAGCCGTGGCGGAGGCCGGCGTTTGGGCCAGGACCCAGGGCACGAGGCCGGCAGCGCCAGCAACCAGCGCGCCGCCAAGAATGCGCCGACGGCTCAGGCCGAAGGCGGGAAACAAAGGTGTGGAGTGCATATGTGGTTTGAAAGAAAAGCGCCCGTACCAAGGCCTGCGCGACATGCGGCCGCGCGAAGGGCCTGGCTGGCTTTTCTCGAACCACGGCGGCACATGCGCCGCTGCTTTGAAAAAACCAC
>JAMNYN010000754.1 GCA_023622805.1 Pseudomonadota bacterium
ACCGTGGCGTGTCCGTTGGGCTGGCGCTGCCCAGGCGCTGGCCGCCCAGGCCGGTGCCGGCACAGCGCAGGCTCGCGGCGATGTCGTCTGGTCCGTGGGCGTGCACTCGCCAGGCAATTCCGTGGGCGTGGCCAATGCGCCGCCCGTCTACATAGCTTCCGGGCCGGCCTACTATGCCCCGCCCCCGCCGGTGTACTACGCACCCCGCCCGGTCTACCAGGCTGCCCCGGTGTACGTCGTGCCTTCGCACCGCGGTTATTACGAGCGGGACCGCCGCCATTACGACAAGCACTACTACAAGCACCACGGCCACCGTGGCCACGGCCATGGCCATGGCCATCGCGGACGTGACCGCGACTGACCGCGCATAGTCCCCAGGACTGGGCCGGGGACCGCATAATCCGGCGGTCTGACGTCCGGAGTGTTGTGTGAAAACTGTCTATGTCCTGAACGGCCCCAATCTCAACCTGCTCGGCACGCGCGAGCCCGCCATCTACGGCGCGGCTACGCTGGCCGATGTGCGCACGCTGTGCGAGCAGGCCTGCAAACGCCACGGCCTGGAGCTGGTGTTCCATCAGAGCAACCATGAAGGTGCGCTGGTGGACTGGATCCATGAAGCCGGCCAGCTCCATGCCCAGGGGCAGCTCGCCGGCCTGGTGTTCAACGCTGCCGCCTATACCCATACCAGCGTGGCCTTGCTCGATGCCGTCAAAGGCACTGGCGTGCCCCTGGTCGAGCTGCACATCAGCAATGTGCATGCGCGCGAAAGCTTTCGCCACCATTCCTACCTGTCTGCCGCAGCCCGCGCCGTGATGTGCGGCTTTGGCGTGGCCGGCTACGGCCTGGCGATCGACGCCGTTGCGCAATGGTGAGCGCCGTGTTGACCGAAAGCGCACAGGCGCGGCCCGTCACCGAGGCCATTGCCCGGGTGCTGGCCCAGGCGCGGCGCGTGCAGACGCCTTGCGGTGCCGAGGGCGGCCATCTCGTCTGGCACGCCTGGGGCGGCGGGGCGGGCGCGGACCCTGTACCGCTGGTGCTGCTGCATGGCGGCAGCGGCAGCTGGACCCACTGGTTGCGCAACATCGAAGCCCTGGTGGCCGCGGGCCGCGAAGTCTGGGCGCCCGATCTGCCTGGCTTTGGCGAGTCGGATGGCGTTCCCGGCGGACTCGATGCGGACACCATGCTCGCGCCTTTGCAAGCGGGCCTGCAGACGCTTTTTGGTAACAAGGCGTGTGATCTGGTGGGGTTTTCTTTCGGCGGCATGACGGCCGGAATGTTCACCGCGGCCTACCCGGACGCCGTGCGCCAGCTGGTGCTGGTCGGCGCGCCCGGGCTGGGCGTGGGCGACGGCCGGCGTGCACGCCTGCTGGGCTGGCGCCACCTGGAAAGCGCCCAGGCCCGCGAGCAGGCCCACAGACACAATCTGCAGGCGCTGATGCTGCACGATCCTGCTGCCATCGACGCGGACACGCTGGCGCTGCATGCGAACAACGTGGTGCGCGATCGCCTGCCGCGCCGGCGCCTGTCGCAGACCGAAGTGCTGGCCCAGGCCTTGGGCCGCGTCAGCTGCCCGGTGCAGGCGATCTACGGGGTGCACGATGTGCTTTATGTGGACCGGCATGCCGACCTGCAGCAGGTGCTGGAGCGCGCCGCGCCGCGGTTCGCCGGCCTGCATTGGGTGGCCGACAGCGGCCATTGGGTGCAGTACGAGCAGCCGCAGCGCTTTGATGCGCAGTTGCTGGCTTGTCTGGAGTTGGGGCTGAAGGCCGCATAGCCTCCGGCGCCTTGACGGCGGTATTGGCCGCTTTTAGTCGGCGCCGACTTTCCCCCGCGTCGCCTTGATCGCCGAGCGTACGTTCTTGCCTTCCAGGCGCCGTTGCTTGGAGCCATAGGTGGGCTTGGTCGGGCGGCGCACCACCGGCGCCTTGGCGACCGAGTCGACGAGGGCCTGCAAGCGGGCCAAGGCGTCGGCGCGGTTCATGTCCTGGCTGCGGTACTGCTGCGCCTTGATGACCACCACGCCTTCGGAGGTCAAGCGTTGGTCGCGCAGCGCCAACAGCCGCTCCTTGACCGGCTCGGGCAGCGAGGATGCGCGCACGTCAAAGCGCAGGTGCACCGCGGAAGAGACTTTATTGACGTGCTGGCCCCCCGCCCCCTGGGCGCGGATGGCGCTGAACTGAACTTCGTCAATGCATACAGTCGTGGACATGCGGCGATTGTGACCGCTGGGCCTGGTGCAGTGCAGCAGGGGCTGGCCAATTCCTGGCGCCGTTCCATGTCTTGAGGCGACCGCTGCCGCAGCACATTGCAGCAAATGGCATCCGATCTGGCGCGGTTTTGACCTTGTCTTGCCGCATTTTTTTTCTCACCATGGACTCATCGCGGCGCGTCAGGTCGCGACAAGGAGAGTCCATGTCTGTTGACCGTGTTCCCGTGTGCCTGGACGTGCTGATCGTCGGGGCAGGTCTGTCGGGTCTCGGCGCGGCCTACTATCTGCAAAAGGAGCACCCGGCGAAGTCCTGGGCCATGCTGGAAGCGCGCGCGGCCGTCGGCGGTACCTGGGATCTGTTTCGCTACCCTGGCGTGCGCTCCGACTCCGATCTGCACACTTTCGGCTACGCATTCAAGCCCTGGGTCCATCGCCAGGCGATTGCCGGCGCGCCGGACATCCTGGCCTATCTGCGGCAGGTGGTGGCTGAAAACGGCATGGAGCCCAAGCTGCACCTGCGGCACAAGGTGTTGGGCGCCGCCTGGTCCAGCGCCGACGCGTTGTGGACGGTGGACGTCGAGCGCCTGGATACCGGCGTGCGCGAGCAAATGCTTTGCCGCTGGCTGTTCTGCGCTGCAGGCTATTACTGCCATGACCAGGGCCATGCCCCGCGCTTCGTAGGTCTGGAGCGTTTCCTGGGGCTGATCGTTCATCCCCAGCACTGGCCCGAGGCGCTGGATTGGACGGGCAAGCGCGTGCTGGTCATAGGCAGCGGCGCCACGGCCGTGACGCTGGTGCCGGCCATGGCCGCGCAGGCCGCGCACGTGACCTTGCTGCAGCGCACGCCCAGCTATGTGCTGAGCCGGCCTTCGGTGGACGTCCTGGCCAACCTGCTGCGCAAGGTCCTGCCCGGCGGCTGGGCCTACGCGTTCACGCGGCGCAAGAACATCGCCTTGTCGCAAGCCATATGGCAGCTGTGCCGCAAATACCCTCGGGCCGCGCGCCGGCTGATCCGTTGGTTGAACCAGCGCGCCCTGCCCAAGGGCTATCCGGTGGACGAGCATTTCAACCCGCCTTACCCACCCTGGGAGCAGCGCCTGTGCATCGCGCCCGATGGCGATTTGTTCAAAGCCCTTTCGGCTGGCAAGGCCTCGGTGGTGACCGATCAGATCGCCCACTTCACCGCGCAGGGCGTGGCGCTGAAGTCGGGGCGTGTGCTGCCGGCCGACATCGTCGTCACGGCCACGGGCCTGAACCTGCAGCTGTTGGGGGGCATGGACCTGTGCGTGGATGGCGAGCGGGTCGACCCGTCCCGCAAGCTGGCGTTCAAGGGAATGATGCTGGACGGCGTCCCCAACTTCGCTTTCGCCATGGGCTATACGCATGCGTCGTGGACCTTGAAAGTGGGCCTGCTGTGCGCGCATTTCTGCCGCCTGCTGTCGCACATGGACCAGCAGGGCCATGCCATCTGCCGCCCCGAGCGGCCCTCGGCCGACATGGCGACCCGTCCGCTGTGGGACTTTGGCGCCGGCTATGTGCAGCGCGCGCTGGAGCAACTGCCGCGCCAGGGCCTGGACCCGCCCTGGGTGGTGGGCACGGACTACCAGCACGATGCCTGGCTGCTGGGCCAGGGCCCGGTGCAAGACCCTTGTCTGCGATTCACCGGGCGTATCACCGCGGCATGACGACACTTTTCCAAGGAGCCCTCCATGACAAACTCTGCCCGCATTGTTGTGCGCGAAAAACTGGACTTCGGCCTGCAGGACGCCATTCCCCGCTTCTGGCTGGGCGGTGACCCGTTCAAGACCCGTTTTTTCGACGCCATGTCGATTACTTTTCCCGAAGGGGAGCGTTACTTCATCAGCTGCGTGCGCGACTTTCGCGCTGCGGTGACCGACCCGGGGCTGCAGCAGGACATCAAGGACTTCATCCGCCAGGAAGGACAGCACGGCCTCATCCACCGCCAGTTCAATGACAGCCTCAAGGCCCAGGGCATTGCCGTGGACCGGCTCGAAGGCTATACGCGCAGCTTTCTGTTCGGCTTCATGCGCCGCTTCATGCCCCGCAAGCACAACCTGGCCTGCACCGCCGCCAGCGAGCACCTCACGGCCATCATGGCGCACGTCTTTTTTGTCAAGGGTGGGGCGATGGCGGCGGCCGATCCGCGCATGCACTCCATGTACGCCTGGCACGCCATGGAGGAGATGGAGCACAAAGCCGTGGCCTTCGACGTCATGCAGAAGGTGGCCAAGGTGGCTTACCCGCGGCGCGTCTACGCCTTGTGCGAGGCGACCCTGAGCTTCAATGTGCAAATCCTGCTGTACACGCTGAGCATGCTCAAGGCAGATGGCTTCCCGCGCTGGCGGCGCATGAAGATGGTGGCCTCGGGACTGTGGTGGGTCTATGGCCCTGGCGGCCTGTTCTCGGCCCATTTGCGGGCTTTCCTGCGTTACTTCAGGCCCGGTTTTCACCCCTGGCAGGTGGCCGAAGCACCCTGCTATGGTTTGTGGCGGGAAACTTTCGACCGCACGGGGGACCCGATGGAAGCGGGCCGGGTTGTGGTGACTGCGTCCAGGCGCGCAAAATAGCCTGTTCAACCAGAGGCTTTGCGTCCCGGGAGGCCGGCTGGCCCATTTTTCCGGGAGGCGGCTGCAGCCACCTCTTCCTCAAGGCATGATGGCCGGGTAGGGCGCCCGCAGCAACGCTGGCCCCAGGAGTGAACAGAAAAGGAATGCCATGACCCATTTGACCGATCTGCCGTTGGAGTTTTTGCAGCGCGAACCCGCTGCGCAAGTTGCCGCGCCCTGGCTGCTGGTGCTGATGCACGGCGTGGGCAGCAATGAGCAGGATTTGTTTGGCCTGGCGCGCTATGTGCCGGCGCATTTCCACGTGCTGAGCCTGCGTGCACCCTATGCCATGGGCGCGCAGTCCCATGCCTGGTTTCAGTTCACCGTGGACGCCAATGGCGTGCGCCATATCGACGCGGCGCAAGAGCACACCAGCCGCGAACTGCTGGCCCGTACCGTCGCCCAGGTGCAGCAGCAACTGGGCATCCCGGCGGAGCGCACGGTGCTGGGCGGCTTCAGCCAGGGCGGCATCATGGCGCTGTCACTGCTGCTGACCCAGCCCCAGCACATGCAGGCCGCCATGGTCTGGCACAGCCGTCTGCTGCCTGAAGTGCTGGCGCTGCAGGCGCCGTCGGCGGCCTTTCAGGGCAAGTCGCTGTGGGTCAGCCACGGCAGCTACGACAACGTGATCCCGTTGACCAGCGCCCACGCCACGCGCGACCATGTCCAGGTCTTGCCGCTGGCGCTGGACTACCACGAGTACGCGAGCGCGCATGAAATCCGTCCCGACGAACTGCAAGCCAGCATGCAGTGGCTGGACAGCCTGAACGCCGTGTCGGCCTGAAATCAGCCGTGCTCGGCCAGCGGCGGCTGAAAGAAGGCCGTGAGCTGCGGCTCCAGGGTGGGGAATTCCAGCGCGAACTGCGTCCGGTTGACGAAATAGGCTTCGCAGGCCACGGCGAAGAATTCGGCCGGGGCGGTCGCGCCATAGCCGTCCAGCCAGGGTCTGGCGCCGCCAAAGCGCTCGGCGATGATGACCTGCTCGCGAAACTGCGCATAGGCCGGCGTCCAGGCCGCATCCCACAGCGCGTGCGCCGCGCGCAGGCTGCTGCTGCCCAGAAAGCCCGGCGGCAGCGGCGGGCAGCCGTCGGCGGCGCCGTTGCGCATGTCGATCTTGTGGGCGAACTCGTGGATCACCACGTTGGTGCCGGCTGCCGCGCTGTGGCGGTTGTCCTTCACCGCCTGCCAGCTGAGCATCACCGGGCCGCCTTCCATGGCTTCGCCCAGCAGCACTTCGGTGTAGTGGTGGACCACGCCGGCCCCGTCCACTGCCTGGCGCCGCGCCACGGCTTCGCCGGGGTGGACGACGATGCCTACGAAGTCGTCGTACCAGGCCAGCGCCTGGCGCGGCGCACCCCAGTGCAGCAGCGGCAGGCAGGCCTGGGCGGCAATCTGCACGGCCATGCGGTCGGTGACGACCAGCCCGTGCGCGCCGTGGAACTGCTTGCGTTGCAGAAACAGTGCGGACAGGGCGCGCAGCTTGGCCTGGTCGGCCAGCGGCAGGGCTGCCAAAAAAGAATAGGCCTGCACGGTCTGCAGCCACAGGCTGGCGTCAATCTCGGGCAAAGGCGCGAAACGCCGGCGCAGAGCATGCCAGCCGCGGCGCAGCCAGTCGGCGGGCTGGCTCATGCGGTCGGCCAGGACAGGCGTTCCAGGCCCTGGGTGCGGCTCAGGCGCAGCACCTGGGCGCGTGGCGGTGTGGCATCCAGATCCCAGTCGGTGAGCACGATGCGGCGCAGGCCGGGCGCGAGTTCGTGGTCGGCCGGGCGGTGGGTGTGGCCGTGGATCAGCGTGGTCGCGCGCGCCGCTTGCAGCCAGTCCAGGCAGGCTTGACCGTCCAGATCGGCATAGACCTGGGCCGCGCGTTGGTGCGAGCTGCTCTGGTCGCGCATGCCGCGCGCCTGGGCGCGGCGGGTCGCCAGGGGCTGGCGCAGGAACGCATCCTGCCAGGCGCTGGTGCGCGCCAGGGCGCGAAAGCGCTGGTAGTCGGTGTCGTCCAGGCACAGCGCGTCGCCGTGGCTCAGCAGATAGCGCTGGCCGGCAAAGTCCAGCACCGTGGGGTCGGTCAGCCAGGTGCAGCCGCTGCGCTCGGCAAACTGGTGGCCGGTCAGGAAGTCGCGGTTGCCCTGCATGAAAAACAGCGCGCGCTGCGCGGCGGCGGCGCGCATCTGGGCGCAGCAGCGGGCTTCGAAACTGTCGGGCTCATCGAGCACATCGTCGCCGACCCAGACTTCGAACAGGTCGCCGAGCATGAACACCGCATCGGCCGAGGTATGGGCCAGGTATTGCTCCCAGGCGGCCACGGTGCGCGGCTCGCTGGCCTGCAGATGCAGGTCGGAAATGAATTCTATGCACTGCCATTCGGCCGCGGCCGCCAGCTCGCGAGCGGCGGGGACCGATGGCAGTGTGGGCGCGTCAGGAGACAGCATCAGCAGCATCCCTTTCGGCCGGAGAAGCTGCCAGCGCGGCAGACAGCGCGACCCGGGGGCAGCGCGCGCAGCGCAGGCAGCAGCCAGGCCATTTATAGGGCCACGGCCTTTTCGATCACGACGTCAGCCTGGGGCACGTCGTCATGGGGGCCCTTGCGGGTGGTCTTCACAGCCTTGATGGCGTCGACGATTTCGGTGCCCTTGACGACCTTACCGAACACGGCATAGCCCCAGCCTTGGGCCGAGGGAGCGCTGTGGTTCAGGAAGCCGTTGTCGGCGACGTTGATGAAGAACTGTGCCGTGGCCGAATGGGGGTCGCTGGTGCGGGCCATGGCCAGGGTGTACTTGGTGTTCTTCAGGCCGTTCTTGGCTTCGTTTTCGATGGGTGCAGCGCAGTCCTTCTGGCCCATGCCGGGTTCAAAGCCGCCGCCCTGGATCATGAAGCCGGGGATGACACGGTGAAAAATCGTGTTGTTGTAGTGGCCCTTGTTCACATAGGCCAGGAAGTTTTCGGTCGATTTGGGGGCATTCACTGCGTCGAGTTCGATGGTGATCACGCCGTGGCCGGCGATGTGCAGTTCAACTTGAGGATTGCTCATGGGTTACCTTTGGAGGGGGAGTAATTGACAGGGGATGGATTGTGGCGTGCGCCTCAGGGCAGTACGCGGGCCGAGACAATGGTCACAGGGCTTGTGGGCACATTCTGGTGCATGCCCCGGTTGCCCGTGGTCACGGCGCGGATTTTGTCCACCACGTCGGTGCCGCGCACGACCTTGCCGAACACCGCATAGCCATGGCCGTCGGGCTGGGGCGCGTTGAGCATGGCATTGGCCGCCACATTGATGAAGAACTGGGCCGTGGCCGAGTTCGGGTCGCCGGTGCGGGCCATGGCCACGGTGTACATGTCGTTCTTCAGGCCGTTACGCGCTTCGAGCGGAATGGGCGCCAGGGTGGGCTTTTGCTGCATGTCGGCCGTGAAGCCGCCGCCCTGGATCATGAAGCCGTCGATCACGCGGTGAAAAATCGTGCCGTCGTAATGCTTGTTGTTCACGTACTGCAGGAAGTTGGCCACGGTCTTGGGGGCCTTGGCCGCGTCGAGTTCCAGCACGATGGCGCCCAGGGAGGTCTTGAGCTCCACCTGGGGCGAGGTCTTGGCCGACGGCGTCTGGGCGCTGGCGCCTGTGGCCGCGAACAGGCCGGCAGCCAAGGCCATGCCGGCCAGTGCAAAAGTCGACTTTCTTCTGGAAATCATGCGTCACTCCGGGGTTTGAATAGAGGTGGGATGCTGTGCGGCGCAGACAGTTCCGCTGGCGTGACCGCTGTCGGCAGCGCGGGGGCGGATTCAGGGGCGGCAGCGCCGCCTGGCCCGAGGGGTTTATTTCTTGGCGGCGGGGGCAGCGGGTTGCAGCAGGCTGCGCAACTGGACGAGCTTGGGGCGCACGCTGGCCGCAACGCGGGGATCGAGTTCCTGGGCCCGCACATAGGACTGGTAGGCCAGGCGGGCGTGGATGTCGCCCAGGTTTTCGTGCGCCACGGCATAGGTCGGGTTGTTGCGCACGGCCATTTCCAGCGCGACCCGGGCCTTGTCCAGATCGCCCTGGCCGGCGTAGATCACGGCCAGGTTGTTGTAGGGCTCGGCCAGTTCGGGGTATTCCTCGACCAGCAGCGTGAAGGTGGCGACGGCGTCGGCTGTCTGGCCGGCATCGGTCTGGGCTACGCCTTTGAGGAAGCGCATTTGCGGATCGCGGGCATTGCCAGCCAGATAGCTGTCGGCGCGCGCAATCGCTTCGGCGGGCTTGCCGGAGCGCAGCAACTGGTTCACTGCAGCGTAACTGTCCACAGAGGTGTCGGCATGGGCAGCGCCTGTGGCGAGCACGGCGGCCAGGGTCAGCAGGCGCAGTGCGCGGGAGAGGGCGTTGCGTGCGGGCATGTAGGTGCTTTCGGTGCGTGCAGGGACGGGCCTGCGGCGCGGGCTTATACTGCGGTCAATTGTAGCTGAGGGGTGTCAGCCCGGACGGACCCTGGTGCCCCTAGAGCCGGGTGCACGCTTCTCGCTGCATGGGACCTTAGGGCCTGCCACCGTCGGCAGACCGCTCCCTTTATCTCCCCCGTAACAGACATTCCATGAGTTTGCGTATCTACAACACGCTGTCGCGTGCATTGGAAGCGTTTTCGCCGATAGAGCCAGGTCACGTCCGCATGTATGTGTGTGGCATGACCGTCTACGACCTGTGCCATTTGGGCCATGCGCGTTCCATGGTGGCCTTCGATATCGTGCAGCGTTGGCTGCGCGCCAGCGGCTTGCGCGTGACCTATGTGCGCAACATCACTGACATCGAAGACAAGATCATCCGTCGCGCGGTCGAAAACGGCGAAACCATTCGCCAGTTGACCGACCGCATGATTGAAGCGCTGCACCAGGACGCGGACGCGCTGGGTATCCAGCGGCCCGACTTCGAGCCGCGCGCCACCGACTATGTGCCGCAGATGCAGAGCATGATCGGCCGGCTGCAGCAGCGTGGTCTGGCCTATCAGTCCGGCAATGGCGATGTCAACTTCGCGGTGCGCAAGTTCCCCGGCTACGGCAAGTTGTCGGGCAAGTCGCTCGATGAGCTGCAGGCTGGCGAACGCGTGGCCGTGGACGACGGCAAGCACGATCCGCTGGACTTTGTGCTCTGGAAGAGCGCCAAGCCCACCGAGCCGGACGAAGTCAAGTGGGACAGCCCTTGGGGCGCCGGTCGTCCCGGCTGGCACATCGAGTGCTCGGCCATGGGCTGCGAAATGCTGGGCGAGAGCTTCGACATCCATGGGGGCGGCGCGGATCTGCAATTTCCCCACCATGAAAATGAAATCGCCCAGAGCGAAGGTGCGACCGGCAAGACTTTTGCGCGCACCTGGATGCACAACGGTTTCATCAACGTGGACAACGAGAAGATGTCCAAGTCCTTGGGCAACTTCTTTACCATCCGCGATGTGCTGCAGGAATTCGACGCCGAGACAGTGCGCTTCTTCGTCGTCCGCAGCCATTACCGCAGCCCGCTGAACTACAGCGACGTGCACCTCAGCGATGCGCGCTCGGCGCTCAAGCGCCTGTACACGGCGCTGAGCCTGGTGGCGGCGGACGACGTCGAGATCGACTGGGCGCAGCCCCAGGCGGCGCGCTTCAAGGCGGCGATGGACGAAGATTTCGGCACGCCCGAAGCCGTGGCCGTGCTGTTCGAGCTGGCCGCCGAAGTCAACCGCAGTCAGAGCGCACAGACAGCCGGCTTGCTCAAGGCCCTCGGCGCCTGCCTGGGCCTGCTGCAAACGCCGCCCCAGGCCTTCCTGCAAGCCGGCGTGGACGCCGGTGTGGACGCTGCCGCGGTGGAAGCACAGATCGCGGCCCGCGCCGCAGCCAAGGCTGCCAAGGATTGGCCCGAGGCGGACCGCATCCGCCAGGCCTTGCTGGCCCAGGGCATTGTGCTCAAGGATTCCGCAGCCGGCACCACCTGGGAGGCTGCCCCGTAAGCGGTGGCTCACCATGTTTTTTCATTCAATGTTCAATGTGTTTAACGTAGGCGGTACAAGCGGTGAATGCTTCTAAAGAGATAGCGAACGTGGTGGTCACGCCGTTGTCCGCGCCTGCCTACTGGGCAGAGGCCTGCAAGCACCTGGTCAAAAAAGACCGGGTGATGAAGCGACTGATCCCGCAATACCCCGGCCAGGCGCTGCAAACGCGCGGCGATGCCTTCGTGACGCTGGCGCGCTCCATCGTCGGTCAGCAGATTTCGATCAAGGCCGCGCAAACCCTGTGGGGCCGTCTGGCGGCGCTGCCTTC
>JAMNYN010000458.1 GCA_023622805.1 Pseudomonadota bacterium
CTGCACGGGCTCGCCCGAAGGATCGGAAGGCGTCCAGGCGCTGCGCGCCAACGCGCCGGGCGCGGACGCCGGCGCGGGTTCCGGCGCGGGCGCGGGTGCTGGCATCTGCGCCTCGGCAAAGCCCTGATCGATTTCACCAGGCAAGGATTCCCAGGGCGGCACCTCCATGGGCGCAAAGCCCACGGCATCCATGCCGATGGCCTCGCTCTGCGCTTTCACAGCGCTGGGCGCAGGAGCGGCGACAGGTGCCTGGCGCGGCGCGGGAGCCGGTACGGAAGCCGGCGCGGCCACCGGCGGGCGAAGGGGCGCGGGCGCAGTTGCGGGTACAGCCACCTGCGCCACAGGTGGACGGGTGGGCGCTGGGGCTACGGGCGCGGGCGCGACCGGGGCCGGCGGCGCGACGGGCGCGGCCACCGGAGCAACAGGTGCGCGTACCGGGGTCGCAGCTGCGGGCACAGCCGCAGGCGCTGCCAAAACAGGCGTTTCAGCAATCGCTAGAGTTTTTTTTTCAGCCGGGGCCTTGAAGGCCAGCAAGCGCAGCAATGCCATGGTCAGCGCCGCGTATTCATCCGGGGCCAGTCCCAGCTCCGCGCGTCCGTGCAGGCAGATGCTGTAGAGCAGCTGGGTTTCGTCGGCCGGCATGGCTTCGGCCAGGCGTGCGATTTCCGCGCTTTCGGGGTCGCTGGCGTCCTGGGCCTGGGCCATCTGGGGCACGGCCTGCAGCACGGCCATGCGCTGCAGCACGGCGCCCATTTCCTCGAGCGTCGAAGCGGCCGACAGGCCGTTCACGCGCAGCGCGTCCGCGGTTTCCACCACGGTGCGGCCGTCGCCCTGGGCCAAGGCGGCGATCAGGCGAAAGACATAGGAACGGTCCACGCTGCCCAGCATCTGCCGCACGCCGGCTTCGAGCAACTGGCCGCTGCCGAAAGCAATCGCCTGGTCGGTCAGCGACAGTGCGTCACGCATGGAGCCACGCGCCGCGCGCGCCAGCAGGCGCAAGGCCTGGGGCTCGGCCGGCACGTTCTCCGCAGCCAGCACCTGGCCCAGATGGTCGAGCACGGTTTCGGGCGCCATGGGGCGCAGGTTGAACTGCAGACAGCGCGACAGCACCGTCATCGGCACTTTCTGCGGATCGGTCGTGGCCAGCACGAATTTCAGGTACTCGGGCGGCTCTTCCAGCGTCTTGAGCATGGCGTTGAACGCCGTGTTCGTGAGCATGTGGACTTCGTCGATCATGAAGACTTTGAAGCGCCCTTGCACCGGCTTGTAGACCGCCTGCTCCAGCAGGCTCTGGACTTCGTCCACGCCCCGGTTGGAAGCCGCGTCCAGCTCGGTGTAATCAGGGAAGCGACCGCTGTCGATTTCCGTACAGGCGGCGCAGACACCGCAGGGCGTGGCCGTGATGCCGCCCAGGCCGTCGATGCCCTGGCAGTTGAGCGACTTGGCCAGAATGCGCGAGACCGTGGTCTTGCCCACGCCGCGCGTGCCCGTGAACAGATAGGCGTGGTGCAGACGCTGCTGCGTCAACGCATTCGACAAGGCTTGCACCACGTGCTCTTGCCCCACCATTTCGGAGAAATTGCGGGGACGGTATTTACGGGCGAGCACGAGATAAGACATGGCGTTGATTCTACGGGGGCCAAGGGCTAGGGTTGAACAGCAGGCCCATTCAATAAATTTGATACAGGGTTTATCATTAGTAAGCAGTTTTTACAAGAACTGTCCATCCACAATTACCCCTACATTCGTCTGAGTTTTTAATGCGTTTTTCTTCCTTGAAAATCGGGCAGCGTATTGCCCTGGGCTTTGCAGCCATTCTGCTGCTGACCATCGTCGGGCTGGCGGTCAGCCTGCTGCAGCTGTCCAGTGTTGCGCAGCAAACACGCACCATGATGGACAGTCCGCTCGCCAAAGAACGCCTGATTGCCGACTGGTATGCCCTGGTGCTGTCCGGCTCGCAGCGCACCACGGCCATTGTTCGCAGCCCAGACGCCGAGCTCGGCCGCTACTTTGCCGAAACCGCACGCAAGTCTTCGGCCGATTCCGGCCAACTGCTCAAGCGCTTCGAGCCGCTGATCAGCACCCCCGCCGAGCGCGATCTCTTTGCCAAGGCCAGCCAGAACCGCGACAGCTACAACGCCGCGCGGGCCGAAGTCACCAAAGCCAAGGACGAAGGCCGGGTCGAAGACGCCGACGCCATCTTCAACAGCAGCTATGCACCCCGCACCAAGGCCTATGTGGACAGCATCAAGGCCTTGCTCGAACTGCAGCGCCAGGACATCGACGCCACAGCCGCCGCCATTGAACGCACCTACCAGCACAGCCGCAGCTTGCTGCTGCTGCTGAGCGTGCTGATCATGGGCCTGGGCGCGCTCATCGCCACGGGGCTGAATCTGGGCATCGTGCGCCCCCTGCGGGCTGCCGTGAAAGTGGCCGACGAAGTCGCCGACGGCAACCTCAACGCCCGCATCGACCCGGCCATCCTGAGCGGCAAGGACGAAACCGCGCAGCTGATGCAATCGCTGGCCACCATGGAAGCCAACCTGCGCAGCCTGGTCGCCGAAGCCCGCGAGGGCAGCCACGCGGTGGCGACGGCTGCCACGCAGATCGCTTCGGGCAACCTGGACCTGTCGGGCCGCACCGAGGAGCAGGCCAGCTCGCTGGAGCAGACCGCGGCTTCGATGGAGGAACTGACCTCCACGGTGCGCCACAACGCCGCCAGCGCCCGCCAGGCCAATGAACTCGCGCAGCAGACCTCGACCCTGGCAACGCAAGGCGGCGAATCGGTCCACCAGGTGGTACGCACCATGGCCGACATCCTGCAGACCTCGCGCCGCATCGAAGACATCATCGGCGTGATCGACAAGATCGCGTTCCAGACCAACATCCTCGCGCTCAACGCGGCGGTGGAAGCCGCGCGCGCCGGCGAACAAGGCCGTGGCTTTGCCGTGGTCGCGGGCGACGTGCGCAGCCTGGCACAACGCTGCGCCAACGCCGCCAAGGAAATCAAGGGCTTGATAGACGCTTCGGCGCAGCGCATCGCCACCGGCAGCCGGCTGGTCGAACAAGCCGGCAACACCATGGACAAGGTGGTCCAGGGCGTGCAGAAAGTCACCGACCTGGTCGGTGACATCAGCCATGCCAGCCATGAGCAAATGGCCGGCATCGAGCAGGTCAACCAGGCCGTGGCGCAAATGGACCAGATGACGCAGCAGAACGCCGCCCTGGTCGAGGAGTCTTCGGCTGCCACCCAGTCGCTGGAAATCCAGGCAGCCCAGCTGACCCGTTCGCTCAGCGCTTTCAGGGTGTGATTCGCCTACCGCCGTGGATAGGCCCAGGCCAGTCCACGGCTTTTTGAAAACAGGCGCTTGCGTCTGCGGTACAATCGCCAGTGACGGGCCTCCCCGCATGGTGAAGCAGCCAACCGGGTCAGGTGGGGAACCAAGCAGCCCTAACTGTAGAGTCAGTGCCGGGGGTAAGGCTCGTCAACTTCTTTTCAGGATTTCTGCGTTCGCAGAAGTCGTAGCCCAGACCGGGGCAGCCCCCGCGCCATGCTGCGCGACGGGCACGGTCCATCCCACACCAAAAAACAAACACCGCAGGCTTGCGCATTCGTCGCCCGGCCCTGCTGTGCATGCCTTCGGGCCGCTCACGCGACCCGAGGGCATTGGCCTTATTCCGCTGCGGCCTGCTCGGGGCGCAGGAACTGCTGGACTCCCTTCGCCGTCTGCACGCCGCTGGCCAGACAGGCGGTGAGCAGATAACCGCCCGTGGGCGCTTCCCAATCCAGCATTTCGCCGGCACAGAAAATACCGGGAACGGCGGTGAGCATGCCGTTGGCATCCAGCGCCTCGAAAGCCACGCCGCCCGCGGTGCTGATGGCTTCGCTGACCGGGCGCGCCCTGGACAAGGTCACCGGCAAGGCCTTGATGGCCTGCGCCAGGGCCACGGCGTCGTTGACGCCATCGCGGCCCAGCACTTCATACAGCAGACCCATCTTCACGCCGTCGATGTTCAAGCGGCTCTTGAGGTGGCTGCTGAGGCTGCGCGAGCCGCGCGGATGACGTATTTCAACCAGCACCCGCGCAGCGTCGTGCTCGGGCAACAGGTCCAGATGGAAAGTCGCATGACCCTGGGCGGCGATTTCGTCGCGCAGCCACTGCGAAGCGGCATAGATCAGGCTGCCTTCCACACCGGTTTCAGTGACCACGAATTCACCGCGGCGCACAAAGCTGTGGCCCTGGCTATCGACAAACGACAGACCCACGGACTTGATCGGCTGACCGGCAAAGCGCTGCTGGAAATGCGGCGTCCAGCCGCTGGCCGCGGCCGGCGGCTGCCCCAGCAGTTCGCGCAGGAATTCACGCCGCGTCTCGAGCTTGCCCACGGGCACGCCCAGCACATCGAAGCCGCAATTGGCCGGTTGCAGCGGCGCCACGGCCACGCCCCGTGCCTGCAGCCATTGCACCCAGACTCCGTCCGAGCCCAGGCGCGGCCAGCTGGCGCCGCCCAGGGCCAGCACCGTGGCTTGCGCGCGCACCAGCACTTCACCGGCAGGCGCGGCAAAGCGCATCGCACCGTCAGCGTCCCAGCCCAGCCAGCGGTGGCGGGTATGGAACACCACGCCAAGGCCGCGCAACTGCACCAGCCAGGCGCGCAGCAGCGGCGCGGCCTTCATGCCCAGGGGAAACACCCGTCCCGACGTGCCGACGAAAGTCTCCACGCCCAAGGCGGCGGACCAGGCCGCCACCTGCTCGGCGCCAAAGGCCTGCAGCATGGGTTCGATCTGTGCGCGCCGCGCGCCAAAGCGTCCGGCGAACAGCGGCGCCGGCTCCGAATGGGTCAGGTTCAGGCCGCCTTTGCCGGCCAGCAGAAATTTGCGCCCTACCGAAGGCATGGCATCAAACAGGTGGACGCTCACACCGGCTTGCGCCAGGCGCTGGGCCGCCATCAATCCGGCCGGCCCGCCGCCGACGATGGCGACTTCGCAGTCCAGTGGCGCGCAGATGGTGGAGACTTCAGTCATTCAGGAATTCCTCTATAAACAAATCGGTGCCGGCCAGACCCGGCACATGGGGCGCACAGCGCCGCAGGGTGCGGCAGGATACCTGCCCGCTCGCCGGCGACCATGACCCCAGGGCATTGGCGGGCCGCATACAAGCAGCATTCTCATCGTTTTACGCTATGACAGTCATAGCACCAAGTGTCGCCCACACCTGCTGACTGGAGATGTGTTTCTGTCACAATCCATCACTAATCAGCGAACCTTCGCCTTATTCAGCCAACCAACCCAAGGAACCCGCCAGGGCTAGCGCCCTCATCAAACACCTCTCCGACGCCTCCTTCGAAGCCGAAGTGCTGCAAGCTGGCACTACGGTGCTGGTGGATTACTGGGCAGAATGGTGCGGCCCCTGCAAGATGATCGCCCCCATCCTCGACGAAGTCGCGGGCATCTATCAGGGCAAGGTCACCATCGCCAAAATGAATGTCGATGAAAATCGCGAAATCCCCGCCAAGTTCGGCATCCGCGGCATCCCTACCCTGATGCTGTTCAAGAACGGCGAACTGGCTGCCACCAAGGTCGGCGCGCTGAGCAAGGCCCAACTCACGGCCTTCCTGGACGAGCAACTGGCTTGAAACTAAGCACCCCCTGAGCGGCTGACGCCGGATGGCCGGCCCCCGCTCCCCCCTCTCATCCTTCGGTGGAGGGGGCGCCCAGCCAGGGACGGCAGGCACCCTCGCTGCGCGGCGGCGCTTGCTTGGTGCCCCTGAGCTGGAGCACGCCAGTTTCAGAGCGTGTGGACGGCACCACCGCACAGCATTTCAGCTCGGTCTCGCAGTCCTTCACGTAAATTTCAGACCGCAGATTTTTTTCCTGTCATAATCTGCTCAGATCACCGGCCCACTGCATCGACGGCCGTTTCGAGATCCTTAGGCAAGCTGGGCACACGACCACGTGTATCGCCCAGCCTTCCGCCTCATTCCTGATTCCACTAACTCCGCCAAGGAGTAACCCCATGCACCTTAATGAACTCAAGGCACAGCACGTGTCTGAAGTCTTGAAGCAGGCCGAAGAGCTCGAGATCGAGAACGTTGGCCGGATGCGCAAACAGGAAATCATGTTTGCCATCATCAAGAAACGCGCCAAAGCCGGCGAACAAGTATTTGCCGACGGCGTGCTTGAAATCCTGCCCGACGGCTTCGGCTTTCTGCGCAGCCCCGACACCAGCTACACCGCCAGCACGGACGACATCTACATTTCGCCCAGCCAGGTACGTCGCTTCAATCTGCACACCGGCGACATGATCGAAGGCGAAGTGCGCACGCCCAAGGATGGCGAGCGTTATTTCGCGCTGACCAAGCTCGACAAGGTCAACGGCGGCCCGCCCGAGCAGAACAAGCACAAGGTCATGTTCGAGAACCTGACGCCCCTGTTCCCCAAGGAACAGCTGCGCCTGGAACGCGAACTCAAGACCGAGGAAAACATCACCGGTCGCATCATCGACATCATTGCGCCCATCGGCCGCGGCCAGCGCGCCCTGATCGTCGCACCGCCCAAGAGCGGCAAGACGGTGATGATGCAGAACATCGCCCACGCCATCACCGCCAACCATCCGGACGTGCACATGATGGTGCTGCTGGTCGACGAGCGCCCTGAAGAAGTCACGGAAATGCAGCGCTCGGTCAAGGGCGAAATCATTGCCTCGACCTTTGACGAGCCCGCCACGCGCCACGTGCACGTGGCCGAGATGGTGATCGAGCGCGCCAAGCGCCTGGTCGAACTCAAGAAAGACGTCGTGATCCTGCTGGACTCGATCACCCGTCTGGCCCGCGCCTACAACAACGTCGTGCCCTCGTCGGGCAAGGTGCTGTCGGGCGGTATGGATTCCAACGCCATGCAGCGCCCCAAGCGCTTCTTCGGCGCGGCCCGCAAGGTCGAGGAAGGCGGCTCGCTGACCATCATCGCCACGGCCCTGGTCGACACCGGCAGCCGCATGGACGAAGTGATCTTTGAAGAATTCAAGGGCACGGGCAACAGCGAACTGCACCTGAACCGCCGCCTCTACGAGAAGCGCGTGTTCCCGGCCATCGAACTCAACAAGAGCGGCACGCGCCGCGAAGAGTTGCTGCTGTCGCCTGAAATCCTGAACAAGACGCGCATCCTGCGCCAGTTCATGTACAACATGGATGACATCGAAGCCATGGAGCTGATGATCAAGAACATGAAGGCCACCAAGACCAACAACGACTTCTTCGACATGATGCGTCGCGGCGGTTGATGTGAAATCTCCAGCGCCGGCCTAAGGCCTAGGCCTGCGCGCTGATCAAGCCTCCGAGGTATACTCGGGGGCTTTTTTGATTGCGGAAAGTACGTTCAATTTGAACCGTTGCAAAGGTTGCAATGGGTTGGGCACGGCTACCGCACTTGACCTAAGGAAGATCATGAAACAAGGAATCCACCCCAACTACCGCGAAGTGCTGTTCGTTGACCTGTCCAACGGCTTCAAGTTCGTGACCCGCTCGTGCGCAAACACGAAGGAAATGGGCACCACCGAAGACGGCCGCGAACTGCCTATGTTCAAGCTGGACACTTCGAGCGAATCGCACCCCTTCTACACCGGCACGCAAAAGTCGGTCGACAACATGGGCGGCCGCGTCGAGCGCTTCCGCAACCGTTTCGGCAAGACTGCAGCCAAGTAATTCTTGGTGCACCGTGCCAAAGGCAGCCTGGGCAACCAGGCTGCCTTTTTTTTACCGCCGGCCGCCCCAAGGTAAAAACTCTCCCTTGGGGGCAGCGCAGCTACGCGAAGCCAGCAAGCGTGGGGGCTTTTTTCTTCGCGCCCATGCGCCTGTCCCTGGTCCGCCCGAATCGCTCAGCTTCGCGTATTCTTGCCATCTCCCTTGTCGCCATTACGTCGTGTGAACCAACCTATCCCCGCCATCGTTTCGCAACAGGCCGTGCGCACCCTGCCGCGCTGGGCGCTCGTTTTGCTGTGCCTGGCCTATATCGTGCCGGGCTTCGTGGGGCGCGCGCCCTGGAGAAATGCCGACATCACCGCGTTCGGCTACATGCTGGCGCTGTTCGATGGCCGCACCGACTGGATGTCACCGCTGCTCGGCGGCATGCCGCCGCAGACCGAAGGCCTGCTGCCCTATTGGCTAGGCGCCTGGGCGCTGCACCTGGCGCCCAGCGCCCTGCCCGCGGACATGGCCGTGCGCTTGCCGTTCATGCTGCTGCTGGCCTTGAGCATGGCCGCCACCTGGTGGGGCGTGTATTGCCTGGCCCGCAGCCCCGGCGCCCAGCCGGTGGCATTTGCCTTTGGCGGCGAGGCCAAACCCGCCGACTACGCCCGCGCGATGGCGGATGGCGGCCTGCTGGCCCTGATTGCCAGCCTGGGTCTGGCCCAGCTGTCGCACGAAACCACCAGCTATGTCCCCCAGCTGGCCTGCACCACGCTGGTATTTTTCGCGGCCGCGTCCATGCCCTATTACCGCTGGGTACCGGCGCTGGCGATGCTGCTGGGCCTGACCGGCCTGGTGCTCAGCGGTGCACCCAGCATGGCCGTGATGATGGGCCTGGGCTGCGCCGCCCTGGCCTGGCTGTCGCCGGTCGAAGCCGGGCGCGGCTCACGCGGCTGGGCCCTGGCCTGGCTTGCGGGCACGCTGCTCGCCGGCCTGCTGGCCACGGCCCTCAATCTGTGGCTGTGGCGCATCGCGCCCCCGGCCTTGGGCAGCCCGGAATGGGCCAGCCTGTTGCGCCTGCTGCTGTGGTTCAGCTGGCCCGCCTGGCCGCTGGCCTTGTGGACGCTGTGGCGCTGGCGCAAGCAGATTGCCCACCCCATGCAGCACCGCCACCTGGTGCTGCCGATCTGGTTTGCCGGCCTGGCCGTGGCCGCAACTTTTTGCACCCAGCCCGCTGACCGGGCCTTGCTGCCGGGACTGCCGGCCATCGCCACACTGGCCGCCTTTGCCCTGCCCACGCTGCGACGCAGCATAGGCGCGCTGATCGACTGGTTCACCTTGCTGTTCTTCAGCGCTTCGGCCATCGGCATCTGGGTGATCTGGCTGGCCATGCAAACCGGCTTTCCCGCCAAGCCGGCCGCCAATGTGGCCAAGCTGACGCCGGGCTTCGTGCCGGAGTTCTCGCTGCTCGCCTTCTGCGCGGCACTGGCGGCCACCATCGCCTGGTGCGCGCTGGTGGTCTGGCGCACTTCGCGCAACCGCGCCGCCATCTGGAAGACCCTGGTGCTTCCGGCCGGCGGAGCCACGCTGGGCTGGCTGCTGTTGATGACGCTGTGGCTGCCCCTGCTCGACTACGCGCGCAGCTACGCTCCGCAAGTCCAGCAGGTGGTCGCAGCCATCGGCAGCCCCGCACCACGCTGTGTCGCCACCTATGGACTCAATCGCGCCCAGCTCACGGCCCTGGAATTCCACGGCCAGTTCACGACCGCGCAGATCTCCACCACCAGCGAAGTGCGCCGCCCCTGCGACTGGCTGGTGGCCGATGCCCAGATGTGGGAAGCGACGCAATCCCCGGTCCTCAAACGCGGCTGGGAGCCCGTGGCCCGCATCGCCCGCCCCACGGACAAGAACGATCAGTTGCTGGTGCTGCGCAAGCGCCCGGGGCGCTGATGTCCGAGCTGTCCACCATTGCCCGCCACGCCCTCACGGTACTGGCGGGTCAGCTGGCCATCATGGCCTTCGGCGTGACCGACACCATCGTGGCCGGCCGCTATTCGCCGGCCGCGCTGGCCGCGCTGTCGGTGGGCTCGGCGGTGTTCGTCAGCGTGTACATCTCCCTGATGGGCATTCTCCAGGCCTTGCTGCCGCTGTGGTCCGAGCAGCGCGGCGCGGGCCAGTTGCCGGCCATGGGCCGCTCCCTGCGCCAGTCCATGTACCTGTGCCTGGGCATTTGCGTGGTCGGCATGGGCATTTTGCTGTCGCCCGACGCGCTGCTGCGCTGGACCGATGTGCCCCTGGCCTTGCAGGCCGATGTGCGCGACTACCTGGCCATCCTGGCCTGGGCCCTGCCTCCGGCGGTGCTGTTTCGCGTCTACAGCACGCTCAACCAGTCCCTGGGCCGACCCCAGCTGGTGACCTGGCTGCAGGTGGCCGCGCTGGCACTCAAGCTACCCCTGTCGATCTGGTTCACTTTCGGCGGCGCCGGCCTGCCGGCCCTGGGCGTGGCCGGCTGTGCCTGGGCCACGCTGCTGGTGAACTACACGCTGCTGGGCCTGGGCCTGTGGCTGATGCGCACGCAGGCGCTCTACAACCCCCTGCAGTTGTGGCAGCGCATGGAGCCGCCAGACCGGGAACAGCTCGGCCATTTCCTGCGCCTGGGCCTGCCCGCGGGCCTGGCCATCCTGGTGGAAGTGACCTCCTTCACCTTGATGGCCTTGTTTGTCGCGCGCCAGGGCAACCTGGCAGCGGCCAGCCACCAGATTGCCGCCAATCTGGCCGCCGTCTGCTACATGGTGCCGCTGTCGCTGGCCATTGCCACCAGCGCCCGCGTGAGCTGGTGGCGTGGCGCGGGCGATGAGTTGAAGGCCAGGCAGCTGGTGCTGCTGGGCTGGCGCCTGGCCGCCTTGATGGGCCTGCTGCTGACCGCCCTGCTGCTGCTCAGCCGCCACCACCTGGCGGCCGTCTATACCAGCGACGCCCAGGTCGCGGCCCTCACGGCCTCGCTGCTGCTATGGGTTGCGGCCTACCACGCGGCCGACTCCATACAGACCTTCTGCATTTTTGTGCTGCGCTGCTACCGCATCACGGTCGCGCCGCTGCTGACCTACTGCCTGTTGCTGTGGGGCGGCGGCCTGGCCGGGGGCTACTGGCTGGCCTATGGCGGCCAGGGTCCCTGGAGCGGCACGCCCACGCCCGCGCCTTTCTGGGCCATGAGCGCCGCAGCCCTGGGCATCACCGCCCTGGCCTTCAGCGCCCTGCTGTGGCGCACGCTGCGCGCACACAGCGCCCAGCCCGCACCGGCTTCATGAAGCGGCGTCAGTCGGCGCATTGACATCGCCCGGTGCAGACGACCGGCGCAGGCGCACTGCCGGGAAAGTGACCGAAAAC
>JAMNYN010000430.1 GCA_023622805.1 Pseudomonadota bacterium
CTTGTTGATCACGGCGTTCAGCTCGGTCTGCATGCCGGGCATGGTGTAGATCATGCCGGCCAGGTCAGGCACGTAGAAGGCGTTCATCGTGGTGGTCGATGTCAGCTTGAAATGGATGGGGCGGTCGACGGGCGCAGCCAGTTCGTTCACCGTGGCAATGCCTTGCTCGGGGTAGAAGAACAGCCACTTCCAATCCATGGCCACGACTTCCACTTCCAGCGGCTTGACGTCGGGGGCCAGCGCGCGCTGGGCATCGATGCGGTCCAGTGGGCGGTAAGGGTCGAGCTTGTGGGTGCTGATCCAGGTGATGGCACCCAGGATGATCACGATGATCAGCGGAACAGTCCAGATGATCAGTTCCAGCTTGGTCGAATGGTGCCACTCGGGATCGTATTCGGCTTCCGTGTTCGACTGACGGTACTTCCAGGCAAAGAAGAACGTCAGCAGGATGACTGGAATGATGATGATCAGCATCAGCCCGGTGGCGAGCATGACCAGGTCGCCTTGCTGAGCGGCGACATCGCCTGCGGGGTTGAGAACTACGGTCTCGCTGCAGCCGGTAAGGGCGGCAATGAGGGCCGTAGCTGTGAGCCACGCAGGCCCACGGATTTCCTTGGATTGAAGCATGCTATGGGCGCGCCGGAACGCGCTTAGGTGTAAACGTGAGATTGGAATTGGCTCAAATGTAATAAAAAGGAGCAATTTGTCGATTGGACATTTTGTCCCACGTCAACGAAATAGGTGTATTGCGCCATTCTTGGTGCGATGGCGGATTTCGATGTAGGCGCGGAGGCTGAGAGCGTGTCAGTTGACAGGCCGTAGGTAGGAGAACAGGATAGATGGCAGGTAGGAGTAGAGGACGGGTAGTAGGGGCTGGCGGAGAGCTGGTTGTAGTTCTTGGCTGACGCGCGCAGGCGCAAAAGTCGTACCGAACCAGGTCACTGACCGGCGTAGAAAGAGCTAGTCAACAGAAATGGGAGCCATCTCTTATGAGCGGAACCGGTTACACAGCATTGCCTGCTGGCGGCTTGGAAAGTCCGGAAGCACTGTCCCGCGCGGACACGGACGAAGAGGTCACTCCTGGAGATATCGCGGTCGGCGTGGTCATTGGCCGATCGTCGGAATACTTCGATTTTTTTGTTTTTGGCATCGCTTGCGTGTTGGTTTTCCCCGCATTGCTGTTTCCTTCGCTTTCCCGACTTGACGGTACCCTGGCCTCGTTTGCGATCTTTTCGCTGGCCTTCATCGCGCGCCCCTTCGGCACGGCGATCTCCATGGCCGTGCAGCGGCGCTGGGGTCGAGCGACCAAGCTGACCATTGCCCTGTTCCTGCTGGGGTCGTGCACGGTGGGCATGGCCTTCCTGCCCGGCTACCAGAGCCTGGGCATCTGGGCCATCGTTCTGTTTGCCTTGCTGCGCATAGGTCAGGGCCTGGCCTTGGGCGGTTCCTGGGACGGCTTGCCCTCGCTGCTGGCCATCTCCGCTCCGCCCGGACGCCGTGGCTGGTACTCCATGCTGGGCCAACTGGGTGCGCCGGTGGGCTTTCTGATGGCGGCGGGTCTGTTCGCCTACGTGCACGACCAGTCGACTCCCGAAGAGTTCATGGCCTGGGGCTGGCGCTATCCCTTCTTCGTCGCGTTTGCGATCAACGTCGTGGCCTTGTTCGCCCGGCTGCGGCTGGTCGTGGGCCAGTCGTACTCGCACCTGTTGCACCAGAACGAGCTCGAGCCGGTCAAGGCCTCGGAAGTCATGGGCTCAGAAGGGCGCAACGTCATCATTGGTGCCTTTGCGGCCCTGGCCAGCTTCGCGCTGTTCCACCTTGTGACCATCTTCCCGCTGTCCTATATCGAGATCTATTCCGATCAGCCAGTGACGAACGTGCTGCGCGTGCAGATGCTGGGCGCGGTTCTGGCCTGTTTCGCCATGGTGGCCTCCGGATGGTTGGCGGACCGGTTCGGCCGGCGCAATACGCTGGGAACGATGGCGGCATTGATCTGCGTGTTCAGCCTGATCAGCCCGTGGATGCTGGGCAATGGCCAGGCGGGCAACAACGCCTTCCTGATCATCGGCTTCATCCTGCTGGGCCTGTCCTACGGTCAGTCCTCGGGCACGGTGACCGCGAACTTCACGCCGCATTTCCGCTACACGGGCGCTGCCTTGTCGGCGGACATGGCCTGGCTGGTGGGCGCGGCCTTTGCACCGCTGGTGGCACTGTCCGTGTCGGCGCGCTTCGGCCTGGCCGGTCTGGGGTTTTACCTGCTGTCGGGCGGCCT
>JAMNYN010000494.1 GCA_023622805.1 Pseudomonadota bacterium
AATAGCTGCGCTCACGGCGCAGCGACACGGAGCAGGCCACGACCAGATCGCCGCGAGCGAGCTCGGCTTCGACCAGCATGGGCGGAATCAGCGCCACGCCCATGCCATGGGCCGCAGCGACGGCCAGCATGGAAAACAGCTCATAGCGCGGCCCGTCCAGGGCGCGCGGTGGAGCCACTCCCGCGGCCTGGAACCATTGCTGCCAGCCGTAAGGCCTTGTGCTTTGCTGCAGCAGCGGCAATTGCGCGATGGACTCGGGGGCAATGGTCTGCCAGGCGCGCCCCCGGCCCCGCTGGGCGGCCTGGGCCAGCAGACCCGGGCTGCACATAGGCACGACCTGCTCATCCATCAGCCATTGGGCCGCGATGCCCGGCCACTGGGACACCTGCTCGGGTGTGCCGGCGTACAGCGCAGCGTCGAAGCCCGTGTCGGCGAAGAGAAAAGGGCGGGTCCGGGTATCGATGTGCACGGTGATGCCCGGGTGCTCCTTGGCCAGCAGGGGCAGGCGGGGCAGCAGCCAGCGTGTGGCGAACGTGGGCACGGCTGCCAGGCTCAGCGTGCCGCCTTCTCCCTGGCGGGCCATGATGTCCAGCGTATCGCGCTCCAGGCCTTGCAGCCAGCCGCGTACCTTGCGGGCGTAGGAGGTGCCCGCAGGCGTCAGCTCCACGCCGTGGCGCGTGCGTCTAAACAAGGCCACGCCGACGAATTCCTCCAGCGCAATGATCTGGCGGGAGACGGCGCTCTGCGTCAGCGCCAGCTCCTGCGCGGCACGCGTATAGCTTTCATGGCGGGCGCAGGCCTCAAAGCAGGTCAGGGCTTGGGTGGAGGGGATGGCGCGGCGCATGGATGAAGCGATCTGGGTAGGAGTGCGTGAGGATTAGGCCATAGAACAGCGGCGCCCAAGCAGGGCGAGCAGGCGGGATTGTCCATCACGGACACCGCGCGGAGTAGACCTTTCAAGCTTCGCCCGAGAGCCCGAAGCAGCATGCGGTGCTTGATAATGACCAATTGAATCCAGCTTACATGAATTATGTGACATCGCTTTTCACTGACTGAAGAGAAACAGCAGAGCTTCGCTCAACAGAAGAGGGGGCGGCAGGGCCCATTTTCCTTGGTCTTGCCGGGTTTGATCGGTGGAAGCCGATCGGAAAGCTCCTGGGCAAGGCCTGGGCCGGGATCTTCGCGTCCTTGGTGGGCTAGAACGGTCGTGCGCTCTGTGTCAAAAGCGATCTGGCCTCTGCCGTCACCAGATCACGCAGGTGCAGCAAGCCATTGGTGTTCTTCAAGCCGGCCCGCTCGACCACTTCGGGCAGGGCCATGCCGGCATTGAGCCAGCGCACGATGGCGGTGTTGCGCACGATCTGCGGGCCCAGGCGTGCCGGAGCGGGCAGGCCTGCGGACTGGGCGGCTTGGGCCAAGGTCTTGGTGACCAGATGCAGCAGGGTGTGGTTCGACAGCATGGGCGATTTGCGCGAGCAGAACAGCGAGGCTTCGCCTTGCATGGACGGATAGTGCGAACGCGCCTTCAGCCAGTGCGCCAGAGAGCGGGCCAGAGCGTCGCTCACGGCCAGCGTGCGCTGCTGGTTTTCGCGCAGGCCGTCGATGCGCACGGCCACAATGCGCGCGTCGGCCTTGGTTTCGGCGGGATCGCTGTAGAGCACGCTGTCCAGATGCAGCATCCGCAGTTCTTCGGGCGCCAGGCCCAGCTCGAACAACAGCATCAGCACGGCGCGGTCACGCGCGCCTATCAAGTCGTCGCCGGCGGGAATGCTGGCGATGCCCGCTTGCCACATGGCTTCGGACAGTATGGCTCCCTTGGGATCTTCGCTGGGCGGACGCTCGGCGGCCGCCACGGCGTGCACCGGGTTGGAGGCCAACCAGCCCTGGAACAAGGCATGGTCGTAGACCCGGTCCAGCACCCGCCAATAGCGCCGCCGCGTGATGTCGCTGACTTTGCGCCCCTTGGCCGTCTGCGGGATGTGGTTGATGAAATGCAAGACCTGTACGGGCGTGGCCTCCTGCCAGGGGACAGCGGCCACGGGCTGGCCTTGGGCGTCTAGATGCGCCTGCAGGTATTTGCACCAGGCGCCCCAGATGAAGCGATAGGGCTTGGCGGCCTCGGCGGTCAGCGGCGCCCAGGGGTCGGTGCTGCGGCCATGAAGCCAGTGTTCGAACAGCTCGCTCGCGCTGGGCATGGCGAGGGCAGGGGAGGCGACACTGGAATCGGGGTTGGCAAAAGAGGACATGGCCGGGCCATTGTCGCAGCTCTGC
>JAMNYN010000762.1 GCA_023622805.1 Pseudomonadota bacterium
GGCAGCACATGCAGGGGCACCAGCCGCAGCATGGCCTGGAACGACAGACCGCAGCCGGCGACGTGGAACATCGGCGTGGTGCACACCAACGCCTGGTACTCGGAGCTGCGCGGCTGCGCCGCGACCGACCCCAGTGCTCCGATGTAGAAGTTGCCGTGCGTCAGCATCACGCCCTTGGGCTGGCCCGTGGTGCCGCCGGTGTACATGATGGCGGCGAGTTCGTCGCCGCTGTGGGGTGCGTCTTCGCAGGGCGTGCTTTGCGCGAGCAGCGCTTCGTAGCCCAGCATGCCTGCGGGCACCGGGCCGTCGCCGCAATAGATCACGGTGCGCAGCGACGTAGACAGCGCGCGCAGCTCGGCCACCAGCGGCACGAAGGCATCGTCGACCAGCAGAATGCGCGTGTCGCAGTCATCCAGCGAATAGGCGACTTCCTTGGGATTCCAGCGGATGTTGACCGGGTTGATCACGCCACCGCCCCACCAGACGCCGAAGAAGAACTCGACGAAACGGTGGGAGTTGAAGCCCATCATGGCGACGCGATCGCCGGGCGCCATGCCGAGTTCGTGCAGGGCAGCGGCCAGTCGGGCCACGCGGTCGGTGAACTGGCGGTAACTCAGCCGCGTGTCGCCGAAGACCACGGCCAGGGCATCGGGTTTCTCGCGCAGACTCTTGTGCAGGGGTTGGGTCAGGATCATGTCTCGTCTCCTCGTTATGGTTTTACGGATGCATCAACCGACGCGGCGCGTGTGTCCCGCCCAGTGCGGTTCGCGCAGCTTGTACTTCATGACCTTGCCGGCACCCGAGACCGGCAAGGCGTCGATGAACGCGACACTGCGCGGGCACTTGTAGCCGGCGATCAGCGTGCGGCAATGGGCAATCAGCGCCTCGGCGTCGGCCTCGGCGCCGGCCTTGCGCACCACCACCGCATGCACGCTCTCGCCCCAGGAGCTGCTGGGCACGCCGATCACGGCGACCGCGGCCACCGCGGGGTGGCCGGCGAGCGCGCCTTCGACTTCGGCGCAGTAGACGTTCTCGCCGCCGCTGACGATCATGTCCTTGAAGCGGTCGACGATGAAGACGAAGCCGTCCGCATCCATGCGGCCGGCGTCGCCGGTGTGCATCCAGCCGTCACGCAGAGCGGCGGCGGTCTGCTCGGGCAGGTTCCAGTAGCCTTGCATCACGCAGGGGCTGCGCACCATCAGCTCGCCGATCTCGCCGCGCGGCACTTCACGGCCTTCGCTGTCGCCTATGCGCAGGTCGATTCCCGCCAGCGCCTGGCCGGCCGAGGCCAGCTTGCCGAGCTTGCGGCCTGCGGGCGTGTGATAGGGGCTGGTGAGGTAGCTCACGCCGGCCGAGAGTTCGGTCATGCCGTAGCCCTGGGTGAACTCGGCCTGCGGGAACATGGCGAACGCCCGCTCGAGCAGCGCTTCCGTGATGGGCGAGGCGCCGTAGCCGACGGATTCCACGCTGCTCAGATCGGCCGCCGCCGTGCGCGCATCGTCGACCAGCACCTGCAGCATGGCGGGCACGGCCATCAGCTTGGTGCAGCGCTCGCGCTCTATGGCGGACAGCATGCCTTCGACCGAAAAGCCCGGCACGATGACCTGCGTGCAGCCAACGACCAGGCCGCGCAGCAAGAACGACAGGCCGGCCAGATGGAACAGCGGCGCCACCTGCAGCAGCCGCGCGCTTTCGTCGACGTGGGCGGCGAGCAGCGAGATCTGGGAATTGATCACGAGTGCCGAATGGCTCAGCATCACGCCCTTGGGCCGGCCCGTGGTGCCGCCGGTGTAGAACACGCCGGCCAGGTCTTCGCCGTTGCGCAGCGCATCGGCCACGGGCGCGTTCGCGCGCAGCAGGCCCTCCCAGTCGTGCATGTCGGCCGGCGCCTGGCCCTCGCCCATGTAGATGCAGCTGCGCAGCGCCTTGGACTGGGCGCGCAGCGTGGCCAGCATCGGCAGGAACTGGTCGTCGACGAAAAGAAGGGCTGTGCCGCAGTCATCGAGCGAATGCAGCATTTCGGCCGCGCTCCAGCGCGTGTTGACCGGGTTGACCACGCCGCCCGCCCACCACACCGCCAGGTAGTACTCCAGCGTGCGGTCGGAATTGAGGGCCAGCATGCCCACGCGGTCGCCGGGCTGCAGGCCCAGACGCTGCAGCGCGCCGGCCAGGCGGGCCACGCGCTGGCCCAGCTCGCCATAGCTGCGGCTGCGGCCCTGGAAGATGGTGGCCGTGGCGTCGGGGCGCTGCTGCACGGCGCGGTGCAAGGC
>JAMNYN010000309.1 GCA_023622805.1 Pseudomonadota bacterium
AGCACCGCAAACTCGTCGCCGCCCATGCGCGCAATGATGTCGGAGCTGCGCAGCAGCTCGCGAAGGCGCTGGCCCACGGCCTGCAGCAGCAGGTCGCCCACATGGTGGCCCAATGTGTCGTTGATGGCCTTGAAGCGGTCCAGGTCCAGGTACATCAGCGCATAGAACTTGCGGCTGCGGCGCGCCAGCGCCAGGTGGCTGGCCACCAGCTCATTGAACATGCGGCGATTGTGCAGGCCGGTGAGATGGTCGTTCGCGGCCAGCTCCAGCGCCTTGGATTTTTCCTGCTCCAGCTGGTCGATGAGCATGTGCTTGTCGCGGTTGGCCAGGCTCAGCGCGGTGAACAGGCCTTCCTGGCGCCGCAGCACGCGCAGCATACCCGCCACCGCCAGCAGCATGCACGCGCTCAGCACACCCAGCAAAGTCCAGACCTTGCGGCTGTCCTGCTGGTTCTGGCCGTGGACCCAGCGCAGATCGCGGCTGGCGACCACGGTGAACGGCGAGCGCACATTGCGCCGCCAGCTGAGCTGGTGCGGTGCGCCGCTGGGCGGCAGCGCGGCGAAAGTCGAGCCGCTGTTGCCGGCCATCTGCGCCAGCGCAAGCGGGCGGCTGTCAGACAGGGGCATGGTCAGCCCCTGGGCGCCCAGCTCGGCCAGCGGATGGCCTTGTGCATCCAGCAGCAGGACGGCGCTGCCCACGCCCATTTCCACATCGCGGTACAGGTTCAGGAAATAGCCCAGATCCAGCATCAGCAGCAGATAGCCCCCCGGCTCAGCGCCGGCCTGCTCCGACGGCAAGGCATAGACCAGCGGCAACTGCCACATGTCGGGATGGCCGACGCCCAGGTCGCGCGGCAGCAACAGGGGCGATCCGCCCGGCGCGGCGTGCAGCGCCTGGCGCATGGCGGAGATCAACAGCGCGCGTTCGCTGTCGGTCTGCGGATAGGAGGCATCGACAGGCCGCAGTGCCGCGTCCAGCAGCAAATAGCGCGCAAAGCTGTGCTCGGCCTCCAGCATGGACGACAGCCGCCGATGCACGTCATGCGGCGCCCCACGCACATGGCCGGCCAGCGTGCCGGAAGCGGCCAGGGCCATCAACTGGCCTTTGTTGACCACCTGCACCAGGTTCTCGGCGACCACGGCGGCCAGGCTGGACTGCAGCTGCGCCGTGCTCACTTCCAGCTGCTGGCGCTCGGCCTGCAGGCTTTGCCAGGCCAGCCACCAGACCAGGCCCAGCACCAGCAAGGCGCTGCCTATGCAGGCCAGGCGCATGCCGCGCCACCCCATGCGCAATGAAATGGAGGACAGTCGTTGGCGAGACAACGACGCAAAGACCGAACAGCGGGGCAGCGGGAGAATCACTGAGCAGAGACGGCAAAACACATCTGCGCATGATGCAAAAGCCGCAAGACAGCCGCGTGACAATCACCCACCTCGTTTTGTGACATATCGCCCACTTCGGCTGTCACACGCCGCCAGGCCGCAGCGCTGGCGCCACAATAGCGGCCAAGCAGCGCCCCGGCGCTTTCACATTCCAGGGAATCTCTCCATGCTCAATGCCTTGTGGCTGGGTTTTTTTGTCATAGGCGCCATCGCGGCGCTGGCCCAGTGGCTGCTGGGCGGCAACAGCCAGGTGTTCGCCAGCATGGTCCAGGCCTTGTTTTCCATGGCCCGCCTGTCGGTGGAAGTGATGGTGCTGCTGTTCGGCACGCTGACGCTGTGGCTGGGCTTTTTGCGCATCGCCGAGAAAGCCGGCGTGGTGCAGTGGCTGGCGCGCGCGCTGGGCCCGTTGTTTGCCAAGCTCATGCCCGATGTGCCGCGCGGCCACCCGGCCCTGGGCCTGATCACGCTGAACTTCGCGGCCAACGCGCTGGGGCTGGACAACGCGGCCACGCCGATGGGCCTCAAGGCCATGCGCGAGCTGCAAACCCTCAACCCGCGTCCCGACACGGCCAGCAACGCGCAAATCCTGTTCCTGGTGCTCAATGCCTCGTCGCTGACGCTACTGCCGGTGACCATCTTCATGTACCGCATGCAGCAAGGCGCGCCCGACCCGACGCTGGTCTTCCTGCCCATCTTGCTGGCCACGTCGGCGTCCACCCTGGTCGGGCTGCTCACGGTCGCCGTCATGCAGCGCCTGCCGCTGTGGCATCCCGTGGTGCTGGCCTACCTGCTGCCGACGGCCCTGCTGCTGGGCGGTTTCATGGCCTTGCTGACCACGCTCAGCGCGGCGGCGCTGGCCAGCCTGTCCTCGCTGCTGGGCAATCT
>JAMNYN010000715.1 GCA_023622805.1 Pseudomonadota bacterium
CCCGTGGTCGCAATCGCCACCAGCTTACCGGCCTTGATCTGGGGCAGCGAAGTGCCCAGGACATCGACCATCAATTGCGTGCTGTTGGACATCAAGGCCGTCAAGGCAGGCGCGCTGCCATTGAACGGAATATGGGTAGCGGTCACATCCAGGCGGCTTTTGATCAGCTCGGTGGTCAGCTGCAGCGGGTTGCCCAGGCCGATGGAGCTGTAGTTGAGCTGACCGCCCTGGGCCTTGGACACGGCCTTGAGATCGGCAATGTTCTTGATCCTGGTCTGATTGTTCGTCACCAGCACCAGCGGCGCTTCGACCAGGATATTGATCAGCGTCAAATCCTTGTCCGGGTCATAGCTCAGCTTCTTGTAGAGCAGCGGGTTCAGCACCATGCTGGCATTGCTGGCCAGCAGCAAGGTGTAGCCGTCGGCCGGCGAGCGCGACACGGCCGAAGCCGCAATCATGGTGTTGGCGCCGGGCTTATTTTCCACCACCACGGGCTGCTTGATTTCCGCGGACAGATAGCTGGCCAGGGTGCGCGCCAGCACGTCGGCCGCGCCCCCCGGGGCATAGGGCGCGATCAGCTTGACGGGCTTGTTGGGGAAATCCGTCTGCGCGAAAGTCGCGCCCGCCACCGTGGCCACGAGCATGGCAATGAGTTTCTTTTTCATGGTGTTGTCTCCTTCAGTTTTTAATACGTCAGACTTTTCGCTGCTCGGATCCCCAGAAAGCGTCGCGCAGCTTGCGCTTGGCGATCTTTCCGTTCTCATCGCGCGGCAGTTTCCTGAACTCGATGCTGCGCGGCAGCTTGTAGGCCGCGAGATTGCCTTTGAGCCAGTCTTTCAACTGGGCTTCCAACTCCGGCGATGCCTGCTCGCTTTCCACCAGGGCATGCAGCTTCTCCCCATACTCCGCGTCGGGAATGCCGATCACCGCGCAGTCGGCCACTTGCGGATGCTTGAGCAGCTCGTTTTCAATCTCCGCGGGGTAGATATTCACGCCGCCGGAGATGACCAGATCCGAGTCCCGGTCGCAGACATACAGAAAACCGTCTTCGTCCAGATAGCCCATGTCACCCAGGGTCACCATGCCGTCGTGCGCGATTTTCTGGCGCGCTTCTTCATTGCCCTTGTAGGTGAAGTCGGCGTAGGCCGGCTGCTGCACATAGATCAGGCCCACCTCGCCCACGGGCAGCGGGCGCTGTGCCTTGTCCAGAATGCGCACGCTGGCATCCATCAAGGGGCGGCCCGCGCTGCCCGGATGGGTCAGGGCGTCCTGGGCGTTGATGAAGGTGACCAGGCCAGCTTCGCTGGACGCATAGGTCTCGTTGATGATGGGCCCCAGCCACTCGATCATGGCTTTCTTGACTTCCGGCGCGCAAGGCGAGCCCGTCGAGGCGATGAATTTCAGCGACGACAGGTCGTACTTCGCGCGCACCGCGGCCGGCAGCCTCAGCAGGCGCACATACATGATGGGCACCATATAGGCCGTGTCGATGCGGTGCTGCTCCACCAGTTGCAGGAACTGCTCGGGGTCGAAGCGCGAAGTCAGCACCACCAGCTCGGACAGCATCAGCGCATTCTGAAAGTAAAGGCTGGGAGCGCTGTGGTAGATGGGCGCCGTCAGCAAGGTGCGCGCACCCGACTGCAGGCCGTAGGCGGTCGCTATCAGGCTGCGGTTGACCGCCAGGCGCTGGGGCAGCTCCTGCACGGGAAAAGCAAAACGGATCACGCCCTTGGGTCGGCCGGTAGTGCCCGAGGTATAGGCCATATGGCCGCGCGGCGCGACAAACGGGCCGTCATACGCGGGCTGCTGCGCCAGCCATGGCTCGTAATCCTGCGCGCCTTCGGCGGCTTGCACCACCAGCCGGACTGGGGTCGGATCCAGCTCGCCCTTGAGCCCATCCAGCAAGTCCTGGCTGGCGATCAAGGCCTTGGCGCCGCTGTCGTTCAGGATGAAGTTGATTTCCTGCGCGGTGAAGTGCCAGTTGATGGGGCAGTAGGAGATGCCGGCCATGCGGCAGGCATGCACGACATCGGCATACTCCAGGCCGTTTCTGAGAAACACGGCGACCACATCGCCTTCTTTCAGGCCCAGGGCGCGCAGCCCCCCGGCCAGTCGGCTGCCGCGGCTTTGCTGCTGGGCAGCGTCAACGCTTCGGCCTTCCCAGACCAGCGTGGAGTTGGGTGAAGTCACCATCATTCAGGCCCCCTGCTCTTGCGGATTGGCGCTGGGATTGGCGCTTTTTGCCTTTTGCTTTGCACTCGCCCAGT
>JAMNYN010000586.1 GCA_023622805.1 Pseudomonadota bacterium
ACATTGGCGCCTATGTACCAGTCCCACTGGTCCTTGGCACCGCTGATCTGCGTATCGGCACGCCACAGGCCCGCACAGCCGCCCACGGCGGACACGCGATTGCCGCCGCCGCTGGCGCCAGTGCGCAGGATGATGTTGATCACCCCGCCCATGTTCTGGCTGCCGTAGACCACCGAGGCCGGGCCGCGCACGATTTCTATGCGCTCCACATCCGACAGGCTGAGCTTGGACAGATTGGCCGTGCCCGCGCGCCGGCCGTTGAGCAGCACCGCCACCTGGCTGCGGTAGTCGCGGCCCTGGCCGTCGGTGGAGGCGCCGCGCAGGTTCAGCGAAGTCTGGGCGGCCGTCCATTCGCTCAGAAAGCCGACAGCATGCTCGGCCAGCAGGTCCGTGACCGAACGCGCCGACGAGCGCTCTATTTCCGCGCGGTCTATGGTCTGTGTGGTGGCGGCGATGCGCGAGCGGTCTTCGGGACGCGCCGTGGCCGTGACGAACACATCCTCCAGCGCCTGGGGATTTTTACTGCCCGACGCCTCCGCGGCGGCGCTGCCGCTCACGGCCGCGCCGCAGGCCAGCAGGCACAGTGCGGCCGAGCGCTGCAGGCGAAAGCCCGGACGCGGCGCGGCCGGGGCCATGGAACAGGGGGGAAAAGAGGGCGAAGACGAAGCGGCGCGGCCGTGTGTCGGCCACGAACTGACAAAGGAGTGCATGCGAAGATTTCAAACATGCGCTTCGCTCACCCGCGAAACGCACAGATCAATACCCACCGCAGTGCACGCAGCCAGGGGGCAAGATGGCGACCGCACACACGGCATTCATCGCACGCGTCAACAAGCCGCCCACCTGCCCAGACATGCGCACTCCCGCGGCGTCCGAAGCGATCACAAAGGCCGGTATCCGGGCTTGCGAAACGCCGGCGGGCTCTTTAGAGCACTCCGACTCAGCCCTCGCCTTCCCACGCCATATATCGACGCAGTGACTGCCAGCCCTGGATGGACCGGCCTGAGGACCTGAGATTTCGCCTACCGTTGCGGGGGCAGCGCAGGAATTGCAGGGCTGGAAAGCCTTGCGCACCTGCTTGTCGAACACCTTCGAATCTGGGCGCCACCGGGAAGTGAAGTCTCACCACCCGATCGACGCCTGGCCGCATTATCAGGGGAAAGCTCCATTTCTCCGAGACGCGCCCGGGGCGGACCACCGCAGGCATCAAAAATCGCATATTTGCATAAAAAACCACATTCTTATAACCAGAATTGCATTTCTGGTTTTCATGCGGCTTGCGCGCCACTAGACTAGAGGCTTGCTGCGCTGCAGGTTCACTGGTTGAGGCGCAGGTCGTTTGTTGCCATTCCCATCCAAGAAAGCCTTTTGTATGTTGAAGAAAACCCTCTCTGCTCTTGCCTTCGCCAGCCTGGCCCTGACGGTCCATGCGGCCGACGTGGTGCTCAAGGTCGCGGCCACGGCCGTGCCCCAGGCCGAAATCCTCAACCATATCAAGCCCGTGCTGAAAAAGCAGGGCATTGATCTGCAGGTGCGCGAATTCAGCGACTACGTCCAGCCCAATGCGGCCGTGGAAGACAAGCAGCTCGACGCCAATTTCTTCCAGCACCAGCCGTACCTCGACAGCTACAACAAGGACCGCAAGAGCTCCCTGGTGGCCGTGCCCAACGGCAAGGTCCATGTAGAGCCGTTCGGTGCCTACTCCAGCAAGGTCAAGAACATCAAGGATTTGAAGGACGGCGCCACCGTGGCCATCCCCAACGACCCGTCCAACGGCGGACGCGCCCTGATCCTGCTGGCCAAGCAGGGCCTGATTGAGCTCAAGGACCCCAAGAGCCTGACCCCGACCCCGATGGATGTGGTGAAGAACCCCAAGAAGCTCAAGTTCAAGGAGCTGGAAGCGCCTTTGCTGCCGCGCGCCCTGGCGGACGTGGATCTAGCCCTGATCAACACCAACTACGCCATCGAAGCCAAGCTCAATCCCACCAAGGACGCCTTGTTCATCGAAGGCAAGGACTCGCCCTACGCCAACATCGTGGTCGCCCGCCAGGACCGCGCCAACGATCCGACCATCGCCAAGCTGATGCAAGCCCTGCGCAGCGAAGACGTGAAGAAGTTCCTGCAGGAAAAATACAAGGGTGCAGTCGTTCCGGCATTCTGAGCGCGGCCTGCCCCACTCCCAAAAAGCGCTGCCTGGCAGCGCTTTTTTGTGGGCGCCGCAAAACGGTCCGGCCCAAAAATATGTAAATGTGTAAGCGGAT
>JAMNYN010000143.1 GCA_023622805.1 Pseudomonadota bacterium
ATGGCGATACCGTCCAGCGCGCCCGTCATGTCGAAGGCGGCCGGGCGCGTGGCATGGATCACGGCGCTGCTGGCGGCCAGGCCGCCGTCGGCGTAGATCACCATCAGCGGCGCCAGGATCAGCGCGGTAATCATCAGCGAGGCCTGGATGGTGTCGGTCCAGCTCACGGCCAGGAAGCCGCCGATGAAGACATAGGCCATGGTGGCGAAAGCGCCGACCCACAACGCGACCCGGTAGTCCATGCCGAACATGCTTTCAAACAGGCGCGCGCCCGCGACCACGCCCGAAGCGCAGTAAATGGTGAAGAACACCAGGATCACCAGGGCGGTGACGACGCGCAGCAGGTGGCTGCGGTCTTCGAAGCGGTTGGTGAAGTAGTCGGGCAGTGTCAGGGCATTGCCCACCTTCTCGGTATAGACGCGCAGCCGCGCGGCGACAAAGCGCCAGTTGAGCCAGGCGCCCATGCACAGGCCCACGGCAATCCAGGCCGCCGACAGGCCAGACAGGAAGACCGCGCCGGGCAGGCCCATCAACAGCCAGCCGCTCATGTCGGAGGCGCCCGCGGACAGGGCCGTCACCAGACTGCCCAGGCGGCGCCCGCCGAGGATGTAGTCCGACAGGTTGGCGGTCGCGCGCCAGCCCAGCCAGCCGACAAGCAGCATGGCCAGCAGGTAGATGGAAAACATGGTGGTGGTGGGCAGGCTGGCAGTCATGGCGCTTCCTTGAACGGCAGTTTCCGGACAGGGGGCGTAGCGGTGTGATGGTGCGCGGCCCGCCGGGCCGATCGTGCCGCGCGGGCCACCGACATAGGCCCTGCCAACAATTCTAGAAGTGTGGTTGCGGCTGGAGCTTGGCGCAGACGCCCTGCGTGGGTCATGGCTTTTCCGGCGATAGACGACAGCTAATGAAATCCGAGGGTGTCTATAGTTATTGGCTATTAATGTTATGAAAGCTAACGAAGTTTTGCATTGCGTTATTGTTTATCCACATTGGTGACCCGATGTTTAGTGCATCCTCGGGGCCGAGAAATTGAGCCCACTTTTTACTTTGATCGCATTTGATGGAAACCGACCACACCACACCCACCAAGACGCCGGAGCATCGCCTGCAGGACGCTGCCGATGCGTCGCATGCCGCCAGGCCTTGGGCGGTGGCCGGCAGGCAGCCGCAGGCGCCAGAGTCGCCCGACCAGGCGCCGCGCAAGCGCTGGTATCTGCCGGTACGCGCCAAATTCAGCCTGGCGCTGCTGGCGGGTCTGGCATGGGGCGTGATGGCGCATATGCTGGCGCAGCCGTGGATACGGGACTTCTCGACCGTCGTGGGCCCCGAGGTGGCCTATCTGGCCATTTACGGCATTGCCGTGATTCCGGGCTTCATCAATGCCTTCCTGGTGGTCAGCCTGCTGCTCGACCGTCGGCCCCGATTCCTGCCGGATATCGCCGCGCAGGATCTGCCGGCCATCACCATCCTGGTGGCGGCCTACAACGAAGAACAGAACATCCTCAGCACGCTGGAGAGCATCGAGCGCCAGCAGTACCCGGGAGAGTTTCGCGTCATCGTCATCAATGACGGCTCCACCGACGGCACGCTGGCCCGGCTGCAGAGCGTTGCCTATCCCTGGCTGCAGGTGCTGGACATGGGCAAGAACGTGGGCAAGGCGAATGCGCTGAATGCGGCGCTGAAGCTGGTCGATACGCCGCTGACCTTGACGGTCGATGGCGACAGCTATCTTTTCAAGGACGCCCTGCTCAACCTGGTCAAGCGCTATGTGAGCGATCCGCCCAATACGCGGGCCGTGGCCGGTGCGGTGCTGGTGCGCAATTCACGCACCAACCTGGTCACCAAGGTGCAGGAATGGGACTATTTCCACGGCATCGCGGCGATCAAGCGCCTGCAGAGCTTGTACCAGGGCACGATGGTGGCCCAGGGCGCGTTTTCCGCCTATGACACGGCCGTGCTCAAGAGCCTGGGCGGCTGGCCGCACACGGTGGGCGAAGACATCGTGGTGACCTGGGCTATCTTGCGCCAGGGCTGGCGCGTGGGCTTTGCCGAGAATGCCTGCCTGTTCACCAATGCCCCCGAGACCTGGGGGCAGTTCATCCGCCAGCGCCAGCGCTGGTCGCGCGGCCTGATCGAAGCCTTCAAGCTGCACTGGCCCATGCTGTTCCAGTTCCGTATGAGCACCTTGTTCGTCTGGTGGAATCTGCTGTTTCCCTACATGGACCTGGCGTACTCCCTGTTTTTCATACCGGGCCTGGTCCTGGCGCTGTTCGGCATCTATTGGATCGCCGGGCCGATGACGCTGCTGGTGCTGCCAGCGGCCATGCTGTTGAACTACTTGATCTTTCGCATCCAGTCGCGCATGTTCGTCGAGCAGGGCCTGAAAGTGCGCAGCAATCCGGTCGGGTTTGTGATTTACGCCTTGTTTTACAGCATCATCCTGCAGCCGGCATGCGTCTGGGGCTATGTGCATGAAGTGGTCAGCCGGACCAAGAATTGGGGAACAAAATGAGTGGGTACAAGAATGCTTTGTGGCTGTGGTGTGGCGCAGGCCTGCTGCCGCTGGCGGCCACGGCGCAAGGCCTGGTCGCGCCGCTGCCGGCGGTTTCCGCCGGCGTGGACGTGAGCAACGACTCCGACGGATTTCGCGAGTTCAAGCCCTGGAGCCAGTACGAAGCGGCCTCGGGCTGGGGACTGCGGGCCGGCTGGCAGCGCTACAGCATGGACGATTGGTCCGCCACCGGCCGCAGCCTGTTGCTCACGCACCGTCGCGATACGGCGCAATACAACTGGCTGGCCCAGCTCGGCGCCAACACCACGGCGGGCCATACGCAGGCCGTGGGTTCGCTCGATGCCATGCACCGCCTGGGCGATACCACTTCCCTGGGCGTGAGCCTGGAGCGCAATGTGGTCGATTCACGCCGGGGCATAGATGCCGGCCTGAACTACAACGCGGCCATGCTGGTGCTGGACCAGCAGCTCCACCCGCGCCTGTCGCTGGGCGTGGCTGCGGGCAGTACCTGGTTTTCCAACGACAACCGGCGCGATATTCTGCGCACGCGCTGGACGTTCACGCTCGACGAAGACCGCGGCTGGTATGCCTATGTCAAGACGCGCAACTACCGCAACAGCGACCCCTACCGCCCCGAGTATTTTTCGCCGGCGCGCCTGCATGACGCGTCGCTGGGCCTGCTGTGGCGCACGGCGCTGACCGACAAGGTGGTGATCAGCGCCCATGTGGACAGCGGCCGCCAGGTCATCGACGGCGAGGGCCAGGCGGCCTGGAGCGCGGGCCTGTACCTGTCGTCGCCGCGCCGCGCAGCCGTGCAATGGAAAGTCGGCCTGGAGTCCAGCCAGGACCATGCCTCGGCCTTGCAGGCGTCGGCAGGCGGCTACCGCTACACCAGCGCCGTGGCGCAGGTGCGGCTGCCGTTCTGATAAGCACCCCCTGAGCCGCTTCCGCGGCTTGGGCCGCCCCGGCTTCCCCCTCTCATCCTTCGGTGGAGGGGGGCGCCCGGCCAGGGACGGCAGCCTCGGTTCGGGGGGGCCGCCCAGGTGCGGCCCTTCCACGCTGCCTCCTTGCAGGGGCGTGCCGGTTTCATACGCAGTGGCCTGTGCCAAAAGCCGCTTGCCCTGAGTTCTGAGCTTGTCGAAGGATCGACGGGCTGGGGCTGTGCCAGTGGCATGCGTTATGGCCAACGGATTAATCCATGGTGATTTTTGCGGCCTCAGCGACGGTCTTCCAATGGGTGACGTCCTTGCCGAGCTGGGCCTTGAACTCATCGGGCAAGGAGCCCACGGGAATCAGCCCCATCTCGGTCAGGCGCTTGTTGAGTTCGGGGGACTTGACGATGGCCGCCACTTCCGCGCCCACCTTGTCCACGATGGGCTTGGGTGTGGTGCCTGGCAGGAACATGGCAAACCAGCCATTGGCTTCCAGGCCGGGGAAGCCGGACTCGGTCATGGTCGGCACCTGCGGCAGGGCCGGGTGGCGCTGGGCGCCGGTGACGGCCAGGATATTGAGCTTGTTGGACGTGATGTGGGGATAGGCGGCCGTGGCATCGACCAGGGCCAGCGTCACCTGCCCGCCCAGCAAGGCCACCATTTCCGGACCCGAGCCCTGGTAGGGGATGTGGGTCAGATCGATGCCGGCTTTTTGCTTGAAGCGCTCGCCGTTCATGTGCGACGAAGTGGCGTTGCCATAGCTGCCGTAGTTGAATTTGCCCGGCGAGGCCTTGGCCTGGTCGACAAACTGCTGCAGCGTGGTGATGCCTGAGCTGCGCGGCACCATCAGCAGATCCGCGGACTTGGCGATCTGTGACACCGGCGTCAGATCGCTGAGCTTGTAGGGCACCTTCTTGTACAGCGCCGGAATCTGCGCCACGGTGGTGATGCCCAGCAGCATGGTGTAGCCGTCACCGGGGGCCTTGGCCGCGATATCGTTGCCCAGGATGCCGCTGGCGCCGGGCTTGTTTTCCACGACCACCGATTGGCCCCAGCGCTGCGTCAGCTGCGTGCCTATGAGGCGGGCAATGATGTCGGTGCCGCCGCCCGCGGGGTAGGGCACGATGAGGCGGATGGGCTTGCTGGGGTAGTTGTCCTCGGCCTGTGCGGCAGGCATGCCGCAGGCGGCTGCCAGCGCGATCAGCGGCAGCCATTGGGCCAGGTTCTTGTGCGGGGTGAGTGCCATGGTGGTGCTTCCGTTGTGCTTGAAAAACTTACAGGGTGCGGGCGATGATTTCTTTCATGATCTCGTCGCTGCCGCCGTAGATGCGGCCCACGCGGGCATCGGTCCAGGCACGGCCCACCTGGTATTCCGTCATGTAGCCGTAGCCGCCATGCAGCTGCAGGAACTCGTCAAGCAACTGGTTCTGCAGGGCCGTGGCATTGAGCTTGACCATGGCGGCGCGCTCGGGCGTGAGTTCATGGCGCAGGTGCAAGACCATGCAGTCGTCGACGAACACGCGCAGCATGGTCGCCTTGGCCTTGGCTTCGGCCAGCTTGAAGCGCGTGTTCTGGAACTCGAACACCGTCTGGCCGAAGGCCTTGCGCTCGCGCGTGTAGTCGACGGTCTTCTGCAGGAAGGCTTCTATCGACATGGCGGCGCGCACGGCGACGACCAGGCGCTCCTGTGCCAGCTCCTGCATCAGGTACTTGAAGCCCATGTTCTCTTCGCCCAGCAGGTGGTCGACCGGCACTTTGACGTTGTCGAAGAACAGCTCGGACGTGTCCTGCGCCATCAGCCCGATCTTCTCCAGCTTGCGGCCCTTGCTGAAGCCCGGTGTGCCGGCCTCCACGACGATCAGCGACACGCCCTTGGCGCCGAGTTCGGGCGCGGTCTTGGCCACGACGATGACCAGTTCGGAGTTGATGCCGTTGGTGATGAAGGTCTTGCTGCCGTTGATGACGTAATGCTGGCCGTCGCTGGTCTTCTGGGCCGTGGTGCGCACGGACTTCAGATCGCTGCCCGCGCCGGGCTCGGTCATGGCGATCGCGCCAATCATTTCGCCCTGGGCCATGGCCGGCAGCCAGCGGTCCTTCTGCGCCTTGCTGCCATAGGTGTTGATGTAGGGGGCGACGATGTCCGAATGCAGCGGAAAGCCCAGGCCGCTGGCGCCGGTGCGGGCGATCTCTTCGATCAGCACCGCGGCATGGCCGAAGTCACCGCCGCCGCCGTAGGGCTCGGGCAGCATGGTGTTGAGCAGGCCTTCGCGGCCGGCCTTGCGCCAGACTTCCTTGGGCACCAGCCCCTGGCGCTCCCACTCGGCATGGAAGGGCACGACTTCTTTTTCGAAAAAGCGGCGCACCTGCTCGCGGAAGGATTCGTGGTCTTCACGGTAGACCGTGCGTTGGATCAGGTTTTGCATGGATGGGGATGGGTTCAGTGGATGGATGCATCGCGCAGCGCAAAGCCGGCTTGCGGTTCTTCGCGGTAGCGTTCCTTGAGCTTGCGGCGCAGCAGCTTGCCGGTCTCCAGCCGGGGCAGGGCGTCGATGAAGACCATGCGCTGCGGCAGCTTGATCCGGGACAGTGCCTCGGTCGCCTGCGCGGCGATGGCGCGGGCCGTGGTCTGCGATGCCTCAATGCCGGGGCGCAGCACCACGGCGGCCAGGGGCTGCTCGCCAAAGTCGGGGTGGGGTACGCCCACCACGGCCACTTCCAGCACGCTGGGGTGGCGGGCCAGGGCATTCTCGATTTCCTGCGGGTAGAGGTTGACGCCCCCCGAGAGGATCAGGTCGGCCCGGCGGTCGCTGAGGAACAGATAGTTGTCGGCGTCCACGTGGCCGATGTCGCCGTAGGTGACCCAGCCGCGGTCGTTGATGGCCTGGCGCGTCTTTTCCTCGTCGTTGAGGTAGCGGAACTCGCCGCCGCCGGAGAAATACACCTGGCCGATATCGCCCGCGGGCAGCTCGATGCCGTCGTCGTCCACGATATGCACTTGCCCGGTCGTGGCCCGTCCCACCGAGCCGGGGCGCTGGCGCCACTCAGCCGAAGAAATCATGGTGGTGCCGCAGCCTTCGGAGCCGGCGTAGTACTCCAGCAGGATGTCGCCCCACCAGTCCAGCATGCTGTTCTTGACCGCTACCGGGCAGGGCGCGGCCGCGTGGATGGCCATCTGGTGGCTGGAAAGGTCGTACTGGTGCCGCACGGCGTCGGGCAGCTTGAGCAGGCGGCCGAACATGGTCGGCACCCACTGGCTGTGCGTGACGCGCCAGCGCTCGATCAGCAGCAGCGCCCGCTCGGCGTCGAAGCGCTCCATGATCACCGCCTGGCCGCCGAGCTCCAGCACGCGCAGCGTGTAGCGCAAGGGCGCGGCGTGGTACAGCGGCGCAGGGGACAGATAGACCGTGTTCTCGCCCATGCTCAACAGGCGCGCCGTGCCCAGGGCTTCGGGGTTGAGCTGGCCGCGCAGATGGACGGGCAGCAGGGGCTTGAGCACACCCTTGGGCCGGCCCGTGGTGCCCGACGAATACAGCAGGTCACGCCCCAGGGGGCGGTCGCTGAAATCCGCCTGCGGACCCTGCAATGCCGTCTGCAGCGCCGCTTGCAATGATGGCGCCTGCGGCGTGGCTTCGTCCACGGTCCAGCAAGGCAGAGGGCGGGTGGTCTGCAGCGCGCTGAGCTGGGACAGGGTCTGGCTGGACGCCACCATCAGCTTCGCGCCGCTGTCCTCCACGATGTAGGCCACTTCGGGGGGCGTGAGGTGGGTGCTGAGCACCGCGGCATACAGGCCCGCATGCTGGGCCGCCAGCACCAGGGCCAGGATCTCGATGCGGTTTTCCAGCAGCACGGCAAAGCTGTCGCCGGCCTGCAGTCCTTGCTGCGCCAGCCACTGCGCCATGCGCTGGGCCTGCTGCGCCAGCTCGCCAGCCGTACAGCGCTGGTCCTGGTCGGCCATGATGACCACTACCCGGTCGGGAGCCGCGGATGCGCGGCCAAAAAAATCCTGCATGTCTGTCACCCCTTTTGCCCTAGGCGCTCCGGGTGCGCCATCCGATGTGAAACCACGGTTTCCTAGGCCTTGAACAGGCTCTCAAGAACGTCTGCAGGGATTTTTTCAGGCAAGCCGCGCAGTGCGCATCGGGAAAATACGGTGTTCACTACAAACGAAGAAGGGGGGAGATAAGCCCCGTCGATTATTCGTTCGATGGAGATAGAGCCACTTGGCCGCACCGTCAAAATACGGTGTTCAGCAAAGACGAAGGCCGGCGGGGAGGATTTAAAGGAATATTGGTTTCGTAGAAATCAATTGAGCGATTATGAAAAATCCCGTTATCGTTGATGCCATTCGCAGCCCCATGGCCCGGGCCAAGCCCGATGGCGCACTGGCCCAGCTCCATCCCGTGGATCTGCTCTCGCAGGTGCTGGAGCAACTGGTGTCCCGCAACAAGCTAGACCCCGGTGCGGTGGATGACGTCATCTGCGGCTGCGTCAGCCAGGCGGGTGAGCAGGCCGGCACGCCAGGGCGTCTGGCCTGGTTGGCCGCGGGCCTGCCGGCACATGTGCCGTCCACCACCATCGACCGCAAGTGCGGCTCCAGCCAGCAGGCCGTGCATTTCGCGGCCCAGGCCATCATGGCCGGCACGCAGGACATCGTGATCGCCTGCGGCGTGGAGTCCATGAGCCGCGTGCCCATGGGCAGCTCGCGCATGGGCAAGAACACCACCGGCGCGCGCTTCGATGCGCGTTACGCGCCCGGCCTGGTGGGCCAGGGCGTCTCGTCCGATCTGGTGGCCGCCAAATGGGGGCTGTCACGCCGGGAAATGGATGAATACGCAGCCCGCTCCCACCTGCGCGCCCATGCCGCCCAGACCCAGGGCCTGTTCGAGCGTGAAATCGTCGGCATCGATACGCCCCTGGGCCGCGTGCTGGCGGACGAGACCATTCGCGCCGGCACCACCGCCGACAAGCTCGCCGCCCTGAAGGCGGTTTTCGAGAGCGAGGAGCTGTCGGCGCGCTTCCCGCAAATCCAGTGGAACACCACGGCCGGCAATGCCTCGCAGATGACCGACGGCGCGTCCGCCATGCTGATCATGAGCGAAGAGCGTGCCCAGCAGCTGGGCCTGCGTCCGCGCGCGCGTTTCGTGGCCTTCGACGTGGTCGGTGACGACCCGCTGTACATGCTCACCGCCCCCATCCCGGCCACGCAGCGCGTGCTGGCCAAGGCGCGCATGACGCTCAACGACATCGCCCATTACGAGATCAACGAGGCGTTCGCCTCGGTGCCCATGGCCTGGCAAAAGGAGCTGCGCGCCGACGGCGAGCGCCTGAATCCGCGCGGCGGCGCCATCGCCCTGGGCCATCCGCTGGGCGCTTCGGGCATACGCCTGATGACCACCATGCTGCACGCGCTGGAAGACAGCGGCGAACGCTACGGCCTGCAGTCCATGTGCGAGGCCGGCGGCATGGCCAACGCCACCATCATCGAACGTCTTTAAGCATTGATTTGATCGCTGCGGGTGCCCGAAAAATGGGCACTTGCCAGCCAGTACAAGGAAGAAAATGAAGCTGCAACAAGGAATGACCGCATTGGTCACGGGTGGGGCCTCGGGCCTGGGTGAAGCCTCGGTGCATGCACTGCTGGAGCGCGGCCTGAACGTCGTGGCCGTGGACTTGAACGATGAGCGCGGGCAGGCCCTGGAGCAACAGTATCCGGGCCGCGTGCGCTATGTGAAGGCCGATGTGTCCGACGCCGAGCAGATGGCCCAGGCGATTGCGACGGCCGAGGATTTCGGCAACTTCCGCGCGCTGGTGCACTGCGCCGGCATCGGCGGGCCGCTGCGCCTGATCGAGAAGGACGGCAGCCCCGGCTCGCTGGACAAGTACGTCAACATCCTGCGCGTCAATCTGATCGGCACGTTCAACGTGCTGCGCCTGGCCGCCGTGAGCATGGCCAAGAATGAGCCCATAGCCGGCGAGCGCGGCGCCTGCGTGCTCACCGCTTCGGTGGCGGGCTATGAGGGCCAGATCGGCCAGATTCCCTACGCTTCCTCCAAGGCCGGCGTGATCGGCATGACCATCGTCGCCGCGCGCGACCTGGCGTCCAAGTTCATCCGCGTCTGCACCATCGCTCCCGGCCTGTTCGACACGCCCATCCTGGCCAAGCTGCCGGAAAACGTGCGCCAGTCGCTGGGCGCCTCCGTGCCCCATCCCGCGCGCCTGGGTCACCCCAACGAATACGCGCTGACGGCGCTGCACATCCTGGAGAACCCCATGCTCAACGGCGAAACCATTCGCCTGGATGGGGCGATTCGGATGCAGCCGCGGTGACATGAAACTCACCCCCTGAGCCGCTTCGCGGCTTCCCCCTCTCAACCTTCGGTGGAGGGGGACGGCAGCCTCGCTGCGCGACGGCGCTTGCTCGCTGCCCCATGGCTGGGGCGCGCCAGTTTCATGGGCTGCGGGTAGCGCAAGCACCATGGATCACTGAGTCGGTATACCGACGCTGTTTTCATCATCAGGAGCTCATTCATGTCCGAACCCCAGAACTTCGCAGGCCGCCACGTTTTTGTGGCGGGTGGCAGCAGCGGCATCAATCTCGGCATCGCCCAGGCGTTTGCGCGTGCCGGTGCGCGTGTGACGGTGATCAGCCGGTCGGCCGAGAGGGTGGAGGAGGCTGCCGCGGGGCTGCGGGCATTGGGCGCGCAGGCCCTGGGCATCAGCGCCGACGTGCGTGACGCCGCGGCGGTGGATGCCGCGCTGCGCCAGTCGCATGCGCAGTTCGGTGAGATCGACGTGCTGATTTCGGGCGCGGCGGGCAACTTCATTTCCCCCGCGGCGGAACTCTCGCCCAATGGTTTCAAGACGGTGATCGACATCGACTTGAACGGCACCTTCCATGTGCTGCGCATGGCCTATCCCCTGCTGAGGAAACCGGGCGCCAGCGTCATCAATATTTCCGCGCCCCAAGGCGTGAACCCCACCATGTACCAGGTGCATGCCTGCGCCGCCAAGGCCGGCATCGAAATGATGACGCGCGTGCTGGCCATGGAGTGGGGCGAGGTGGGCGTGCGCGTCAACGCCATCTCGCCCGGCCCTATCGCCGACACCGAAGGCATGCGCCGACTCGCGCCTTCGCCCGAGGCACTGGCCGGCATGCTGGCCAGCGTGCCCTTGCAGCGCATGGGCAGCGTGCAGGACATCGCCGATATGGCGCTGTTCCTGTCGTCGCCGCAGGCAGGCTTCGTGACGGGTACCGTCATTCCCGTCGACGGCGGCTCCTCGCTGCGCGGCGGCCGGGACATGCGTGCCTCCTTTGTGCCCAGGAGCGGCGAATGAGCGCGGGATATCAGCGCATACGCTTTGGCGTGGAAGAGGGTGTGGCCACGCTGGTGCTGGCCAACCCGAAGAAACGCAATGCTTTCGATCCTGAAATGCGCGTGGAAATGTGTGAAGTGGTGCGCCAGGTGCAGAGCGACCCGGGCATTCGCGCCCTGGTCCTGACCGGGGATGGCGAGCATTTCTGCTC
>JAMNYN010000198.1 GCA_023622805.1 Pseudomonadota bacterium
GATTTGCCGCCTGTGGCGGCTCGATGGAGCAGCACCATGAAAGACAAGTTCCGCGCCTGGGCTCTGGAGTGGGCGGGCATCCTGCTGTTCATCGTGTGGGAGGCCGGCAAGCGACTGCGCGGCAAGTGGCGTCGCAGCGTCCTGCGTTCTTGGCTGTCAGGGCGCCGACCATGAGCCTGTCCACCGTCACCCACCTTGTCGCCGCCGGCGTCGCGGCCCTGGCCGTCTGGATCTTCCAAGACGCGCGCCTGGGCGCCGACCTGGCCGAAGCCAAGCTGGACGCCACCACCTACCAGCTCGATGTCAGCCAGGCCCAGCGCGCGGCCGATGCGCGTGTGGCCCGGGTCGGCCAGCAAATTTCCAGCACATACCAAGGAGCCCTGAATGCCGCAATCGACCGCGAGGCGCTGCTGCGCCGTGAGCGTGCTCACCTGCTTGCTGTTTCTGACGGCCTGCGCGACCAAGCCGCAGATGCCGCCCGCCGACTTGCCACAGCTCCCCCCGCTGCCGTCCTTGAGCACGCCCTTACCCTCAACGCCGTATTCGACGATTGCCGCGCGGCGTATGGAGACATGGAGGCAAAAGCTACAGGCCACGCAAGTGATGTCCGCACCCACCGCGAAGCCTGGCCAGTGATTTCAAACCAAACGGAGATAACCCCATGAATTTCGGCCAAGCACTTGAAGCCCTCAAGACCGGCCAGCGCGTCATGCGCGCCGGCTGGAATGGCAAAGGCATGTTCGTCTACCTGGTGCCGGCCGCGAGCTACCCGGTGCAGACCGGCGCGGCCAAGGCCCACTTTGGCGCCGGCGCCCTCGTTCCCTACAACCCCTATCTCGCCATCAAGAACGTGGACGAAACGGTCAGCACCTGGGTGCCGAGCGTGAACGATTGCCTTGCGGGGGACTGGGGTGTGGTGGGCGAGCTCATGCCTGAGCCATCCAGCAATGCGCATCGCGTCGAAGCGATCGAGGAAGCCTCTTCCACGCTGACCGTCACCGACGAAATGGTCGGCCGCTTCCTGTCGTGGCCGCTTCCGGCAGACTTTGCCCCGGACTGCGGCATCACCTTCACCCGCTTGCCCCATGCTGGCATGAGTCCCACGGGCACCAACCTACTGCACTTCGGGCAGGCCAAGGCGATGCTGGCGCACTGCATCAATGGCCCCAGCGCAGCTGTCGGCACCTTGCCGCCGCACCAGCAGCGCGTGCTGGCCGAAAAGATGGACCTCGATATGCGCATCAGCGCTATGGACGCTTGTGTCGCTTTCGGAACCGCGTCTGGCGATGAGCAGGCCCGGTTGAAGCGCCAGCTCGATGTGATGCATGAGCTGTCCTCGATCCTGGGCGAGCGCATCGCCCAGTTCTAAGCCATCCGGCCCGCCCCGGCCGGCAGCCGGGACTCACAGGAACAAATCATGACTCTGAAAATTCGCATCCAAGTGCCCAAGAACGGCGGAGGCTATGAAGCCAAGGTCGAGCAGACCGGCAGCGCCACTCCCGTGGTCATGGAGCCCGGCGACGAACTGGAAATCGACGTGCATTCGGGCAACGAGAGTCGCGTTACCGAAGTGCCGGCCGGCACCAAGGCTGCGCTGAGCGGCGCTGCGAGCTGAAACCCCACACCGCCCGGCCAGTCGCCGGGTCTGAACCTCTGGAGTCTCCATGCAAAACGTGTTCAATTTACCCCGCCGGCTCTTGCTGGCCCTCGCCGTGGTGCTGATCGCGCTGACGGTGTTTTCCACCCACCAGCTGATGTACGCCAGAACCACGGGCGCGTTCGGCGCGGTGGTGCTGTCCTGCGCTGGCCTGCTGGCGCTGCTGGTGGTGGCCGGCCTGGGCCACGCGGTCGATGTGCTCAAGCCTTTGCTGGAGGCCCGGGTGGGCAACGCGGCGGCGAGCATGCCGTCACCGCTGAGCCATCGGCAGAACCTGGAGCAGTGTGTCGCGCGTGAGGTGATCCATAGCGCCATGTCGTGGAGCGGGGACGGCGCCCGTGCTGGCAAGATGGCCCGCAATGCGCTGGATGCATTGACGGGTACGGCCGCTCCCGCCCCGCTGCAACCATTCGCACCGACCCCGTCGCTGTCCAGCGACATTGAGGCATTGATCCAGGCCAAGGGTAAGACTGCGCCGTGCATCACGCCGGCGGACATCGCGGCCAACATCGCCGATGAGCGCTACTTCACGGCCGAGGTCGGTGTGCCCGCGAAGGATGGGTCGCTCAGCCTGCTGACCTTTTGCGTCCTGGTCCTGCGCAACGGCTTCACCGTGACCGGCGAAAGCGCATGTGCCAGCCCCGAGAACTTCGATCCTGAGATCGGCCGCAAGATCGCGCGCGAGTCTGCCGTGCAGAAGATCTGGCCGCTGATGGGCTACGAGCTGCGCACCAAGCTGGCAGCCTGACAAGCTCTCATGAAATGACGAAGGCGCCCATGTGGCGCCTTTTTTGCGAGATAGTCTGCAGCCAAGCTAGAACGGCGCTGGCGAGCGAACGACCTCAATCGGCCCCTCCCCGAAGTAGATCCACTTGCCGCAGGAGCTGCGCACAGTAAAGAAACCCTTGGGCAATTCGGTCACGGAGTAGTCGGCGGGTAGCCCGGGGAGGATGTGGGCCTGGTGCCAGCCTGTCACTCTACAGGGCACCTGCAGGAGAGTCGGGTACGTGTGAATCACCGAGGGGCCACGGGGATGATCCACCACGACTGATGGATGCTCATTTGGATTGCCAGATGCGGATCAACCCCTGTCAAGCGGATGCCGCCGCCGACGATGGCTCGCAGTGAGCAGTGCTCAAGGTGGAGTAGGGGGTTGTGCCATGACGCATCTGGTCCGGCCAAAAGAAAGGCCTCGCTCTTGGGCATGCCTGTCCCTGGCATCAGGGAGCGCATGTGCAGCCAGCCATAGACACCATTGGCCTTGGCGGCTTCGGCAGGAATGCGCCTGCCTTTTTGATAGAGAACGTGAACGGTGCACCACATGCGAAAACTGTACATTCATACAGTATTCCCGTGTCAAGAACTAGGTGACGCATGCTGACGGCTTATGTCAGGTACCCGATGCTTTGCAGACCCGCATGGTGTGGGATTGAGCATTGGCACCCGTACTGAGGGCAGCTACGAGTTGCGCACCGAGGTGGCAACCCGACTTTGGTGGTTCTGCGATGATGAAGGTGCCTATGGGGCGCCATTCATGTTCCCGCTGTCGAACGGGCAAAAAAAATGGGGAGAGACCGTTTCCGAGTCTCTACCCACTTTCTACCCAATAACGCTGGGAAACGGCTTGAAATCAAGCTAATTTGGTGCCGGAGAGATGAATCGAACACCCGACCTTCTCATTACGAATGAGCTGCTCTACCGACTGAGCTACACCGGCTGAAGACTCAAATTATATACCAGTTATTGACCGGTATGGTAGCTCGTGACACGATCCACTTCATTTTTCGAGCCCAGGATCACGCTCACGCGTTCGTGCAGCTGGGTGGGCTGCAGTTCCAGGATGCGTTGCTTGCCGTTGGTCGACGCGCCGCCGGCCTGTTCGACCAGCCAGCTCATGGGGTTGGCTTCGTACATCAGGCGCAGCTTGCCGGCCTTGTTGGGCTCGCGCTGGTCCCAGGGGTACATGAAGATGCCGCCGCGCATCAGGATGCGGTGCACGTCGGCGACCATGGAGGCGATCCAGCGCATGTTGAAGTTCTTGCCGCGCGGGCCTTCTTCACCGGCCAGGCATTCGTCGACGTAGCGCTTCACGGGAGCATCCCAGTGGCGCATGTTGGACATGTTGATGGCGAATTCCTGGGTGTCGGCGGGGATGCGGATGTTTTCGCGCACCAGCACGAACGAGCCTTGCTCGCGGTCCAGCGTGAACATGGCCACGCCGTCGCCCACCGTCAGCACCAGCGTGGTCTGCGGGCCGTAGATGCAGTAGCCGGCAGCGACCTGCTCGAGGCCGGGCTGCAGGAAGTCTTCGTCATGCACGCCAGGGTGGCCTTCGGGCTTCTTGAGCACGCTGAAGATGGTGCCGATGGAGACGTTGACGTCGATGTTGGACGAGCCGTCGAGCGGGTCGAACATCAGCAGGTATTCGCCCTGGGGGTAGCGGTTGGGCACCACGTAGATGCCTTCCATTTCCTCGGAGGCCATGGCCGCGAGGTGGCCGCCCCATTCGTTGGCTTCGATCAGCACTTCGTTGGCGATGATGTCGAGCTTCTTCTGCACTTCGCCCTGGATGTTTTCCGTGCCGGCCGTGCCCATGACGTCACCGAGTTCGCCTTTGTTGACGGCGAAGCTGATGCGCTTGCAGGCGCGGGCGACCACTTCCAGCAGCAGGCGCAGCTGGGGAGGAATGCGGCCGTCGACACGTTGTTGTTCGACCAGATAGCGGGTCAGGCTGGGGCGTTTGCTCATGCGGAGTTCCTGTGATTTCAAAAAAAGGGGCAAGCATGCAGACACCGGAAAGGCGTCTGCATGCTTTCAATCAGCCAATGCGCGGGTCACGACCTCGCGCACATCGTTGCTCAGGTCGGGGCGGGCGGCCACGCGGGCAATCGCTTCGCGCGCGGCGCTGCGATAAGGCTCGGCCAGCTTGCTCCAGCGGTCCAGGGCCCGCGCCAGGCGTGCCGCGACCTGCGGGTTGATGGCGTCGAGCTCGATCACGCGCTCGCTCCAGAACAGGTAGCCCGCGGCGTCCAGGCGGTGGAAGGCGCCGGGATTGCCGCTGCAGTAACTGAAGATCACGCTGCGCGCCCGGTTCGGGTTCTGCAGCTGGAAGTCGGGGTGCTTCATCAACTGCTTGACGGCCTGCAGCACCTGGCCGCCGCGGTCCGTGGCGCTGGCCTGCAGCGCAAACCACTTGTCGAGCACCAGCGCTTCGGTCTTGAACAGCGCATGAAAGCGTGTCAGCGCGTCGGCGGCATGCGGGTGGCCGCTGTGCACCAGGGCCGACAGCGCGTTCATGCGGTCGGTCATGTTGGCCGCATCCTTGAAGCTCTGGTAGGCCCGGCCCGGCCAGACGGTGTCGCCGGTCTGGCGTGCATCCAGGCACAGCATGGCGAGCGCCATGCCGCTCAGTGCGCGCCGGCCCGACGAGATCGGATCGGGTTGGTAGGCACCCGGGGTCTGGTGCGTTTCCCAGGCCCAGGCCCAGTCGTCGCGCAAGGCCGCGGCCAGTTGCTGGCGCAGGGTTTCACGCACGGCGTGCACGCGCTGCGGGTCGACCACGTCGAGCTGTTCCGAGAGGTAGCTTTCCGAAGGCAGGCTCAGCACCAGTTCCTTGTAGGCCGCGTCCAGCGTGGGGTGGCGCAGCACGCTGCGCATGGCTTGGGCAAAGTTCGCGGGCAGGAGATTCTGCGCGATCTCGCCGCTGGCGCTGACCACCACGGCCGGGTTGTTGATGGCACCCAGCGCAATGCGCAGGCCCAGGCGCTGACCGGCTTCCCAGCGGTTGAACGCGTCGCTGTCCTGCGCGAGCAGGGTCAGCAGGGCGTCGTCGCTGTAGTCGTAGTGCAAGGCCACGGGGGCGGTGAAGCCGCGCAGCAGCGAAGGCACGGGTGCCTGCGCGACGCCGCTGAAGACAAAGCTTTGCTCGGCTTCGGACAGCACCAGCAGGCGGCTGTCGGCCAGACCAGCGGCCATGCCGGCCGCATCCAGCAGCTGCACGGTCTGGGCCGCGCCGTCGGCCGTGAGCAGACCCACTTCGACGGGGATCACGAACGGCAGCTTTTCGCTCTGGCCGGGCGTGGGCGCGCAGCTTTGGCGCAGCGTCAGCGTATAGGTCTGGGCATCGGCGTCGTAGACGCCGCTGGCGGCCACCTGGGGCGTGCCGGCCTGGCTGTACCAGCGCTTGAACTGCGCCAGGCGCAGGCTCAGTTCGCTGTCGGGGTTGGCGTCGGCAATGGCCTGGGCGAAATCGTCGCAGGTCACGGCCTGGCCGTCATGGCGCTCGAAGTACAGCGCCATGCCCTTGGCAAAGCCTTCACGTCCGACCAGGGTGTGCATCATGCGCACGACTTCCGCACCTTTTTCGTAGATCGTGACGGTGTAGAAGTTGTTGATTTCGATGTAGCTGTCAGGCCGCACCGGGTGGGCCATGGGGCCTGCATCCTCGGCGAACTGCACGGTGCGCAGCACGCGCACGTCTTCGATGCGCTTGACGGCGCGTGCCGAAGGCGTGCCGGCCAGGTCCATGCTGAACTCCTGGTCGCGGAACACCGTCAGGCCTTCCTTGAGGCTCAGCTGGAACCAGTCGCGGCAGGTGATGCGGTTGCCGGTCCAGTTGTGGAAATATTCATGGCCGACCACGCTTTCGATGTTGGCGTAGTCGACGTCGGTGGCCGTGGCCTGGTTGGCGAGCACATATTTCGTATTGAAAATGTTCAAGCCCTTGTTTTCCATCGCGCCCATGTTGAAGTCGCTGGTGGCGACGATCATGAAGCGGTCCAGGTCCAGCGACAGGCCGAAGCGGGCTTCGTCCCAGGCGACGCTGGCCATCAGCGAGTTCATGGCGTGCTCGGTCTTCTCGAGATCGCCGGGGCGCACATAGACTTGCAGCAGGTGTTCCTTGCCCGCGCGGCTGGTGATGCGCTGCTCGCGCGACACCAACTGGCCCGCGACCAGCGCGAACAAATAGCAGGGCTTGCGGTGCGGGTCGACCCACTTGGCGAAGTGGCGTCCCTCGTTGCCCTGGCCTTGCAGGTCGCCGCTGTCGACCAGGTTGCCATTGGACAGCAGTACCGGGAACAGCGCCTTGTCGGCACGCAGCGTGACGCTGTACATGGCCATCACATCGGGGCGGTCGAGGAAGTAGGTGATGCGCCTGAAGCCCTCGGCCTCACACTGCGTGAAGAACGTGCCTTCGCTCACATACAGACCCATGAGCTTGGTGTTCTTGGCGGGCGCGCAGGTGGTGAAGATTTCCAGCTCGACAGGCGCATCGCCTTCGGGCAGGTTCTCCAGCACCAGGGCGCTGCCGTCCATCTTGAATGACGTGCCTTCCCCATTGACCATGACCCGAGCGAGGTTGAGCTCGTCGCCGTCCAGACGCAAGGCCTTGGCCGGCACGTCGGGGTTGCGGCGCACGCGCATGCGGTTGAGCACGCGGGTCTTGGCGGGGTCGAGATCGAATGTCAGATCCACCGTGTCGATCCACCAGGCAGGAGCCTGGTAGTCGGCGCGGTGAATCGTGTTAGCTTGTCCTTCACGCATCGTGATGTTCCTCCCTTATATGCCTTGCTTGAGCGAGGCTTCGATGAACGCGTCGAGGTCGCCGTCCAGCACTTTTTGCGTGGCCGAGATTTCGACGTTGGTGCGCAGGTCCTTGATGCGGCTGTTGTCCAGCACGTACGAGCGGATCTGGTGGCCCCAGCCCACGTCGGTCTTGGTGTCTTCGAGCTTTTGCTGCTCTTCCATGCGCTTGCGCATTTCGTAGTCGTACAGGCGCGAACGCAGACGTTGCCAGGCCACATCGCGGTTGCTGTGCTGGCTGCGACCGTCTTGACATTGCACCACGATGCCGGTGGGCATGTGTGTCAGACGCACGGCCGAGTCGGTCTTGTTGATGTGCTGACCGCCGGCGCCCGAAGCGCGGTAGGTGTCGGTGCGCACATCCGAGGGATTGATGTTGATCTCGATCGAGTCATCAATATCGGGGTAGACAAACAGCGAGGCGAAGCTGGTGTGGCGGCCGCCCGACGAGTCGAACGGGCTCTTGCGCACCAGACGGTGCACGCCGGTTTCGGTGCGCAGCAGGCCGTAGGCGTACTCGCCTTCGATGTGGATGGTCGCGCCCTTGATGCCGGCGACATCTCCCGGTGTTTCTTCTTCTACCGTGGCCTTGAAGCCCTTGCGTTCCGCGTACTTGAGGTACTGGCGCAGCAGCATGCTGGCCCAGTCGCAGGCTTCGGTGCCGCCGGCGCCGGCCTGGATGTCGATGAAGCAGTTCAGCGGATCGGCTTCGTGGCGGAACATGCGGCGGAATTCCAGCTCTTCGATGAGCGGGCGCAGCTTTTCGGTTTCGGCTTCGATGGTCAGCAGACCGTCTTCGTCTTCTTCCTCACGGCTCATCTCGTAGAGCTCGGAGTTGTCGGCGAGTTCGGTGGTGAGCTTTTCCAGCGTCAGCACGACGCCGTCCAGCGACTTCTTTTCCTTGCCCAGTTCCTGGGCCTTCTTGGGGTCGTTCCAGACAGCGGGGTCTTCCAGCGAGGCGTTGACAGTCCTCAGACGTTCGTATTTGGCATCGTAGTCAAAGATACCTCCGTAGATCTGCCGCACGTTGCGTCAGATCTTCGAGGGTGTTGCCGATTTGGTTGATGTGTTCTGCTTCCATGGTGTGTCCTTAGTGTTCTTGCGAATTAATCCGTGATTTTCTCATGCACGGCGGACACTTCCATGTCTCAGGCATTTATTCCTGCCCCACAGGGGGGCACGGGGCAGGAAGAAGGCCCAAAGACGGGCAGTTTCAGAAGCTTTCCCACTCGCTTTCATTGGAAGTGGTCGCGGCGGCGCGCTGCACGGGGGTGCTGCGCGCCGGTGTGGCAGCGCGCTGGCGCGCGGGTGCCAGCGCCGGACGGGCGGCCTGCGGGGCTGCGCGGGGCGTGGACGGGGCGGTGGGCGGCGCGCTCGCGCGCTGGCTGGCACCTTGCTCCAGCTGGAACACGCTGACCACCTGGGACAGGGCCGAGGCCTGGCCTTGCAGTGCGTCGGTGGCGGCAGCCGCTTCTTCGACCAGGGCCGCGTTCTGCTGGGTCATCTGGTCCATCTGGGTGACCGCCTGGTTGATCTGTTCGATGCCGGCGGTCTGCTCGTGGCTGGCGGCCGTGATCTCGCTCATGATGTCGGTGACGCGGCGCACGCTGGTGACGATTTCTTCCATGGTCTTGCCGGCCTGCTCGACCTGGCCGTTGCCTTCCTCGACCTTGCGCACCGAGTCGTCGATCAACTGCTTGATTTCCTTGGCAGCCGACGCCGAGCGCTGGGCCAGGGTGCGCACTTCCGAGGCAACGACGGCAAAGCCGCGGCCCTGGTCGCCGGCACGGGCGGCTTCGACGGCGGCGTTCAGCGCCAGAATGTTGGTCTGGAACGCGATGGAGTCGATGACGCCGATGATGTCCACGATCTTGCGCGAGGAGGCATTGATGTCGGACATGGTCTGCACCACCTGGCCCACGGCCTCGCCGCCGCGCACGGCGACCTGGGAGGCGACACCCGCCAGCTGGTTGGCCTGCTGGGCGTTGGCGGCGTTCTGCTTGACGGTGGAGGTCAGCTCTTCCATGGAGGCAGCGGTCTGCTCCAGCGAGCTGGCCTGTTCTTCGGTACGCACCGACAGGTCCTGGTTGCCCGAAGCGATCTGGCTGCTGGCCGTGGCAATGGAGTCCGTGCCCTGGCGTACCTGACCGACGATTTCCTGCAGGCTGGTGTTCATTTCCTTGAGCGCTTGCATCAGCTGGCCGGTTTCATCCTTGCCATGCACTTCGATGCGGCTGCTGAGGTTGCCCGCGGCGACCTGCTGGGCCAGCTTGACGGCGTTTTCCAGCGGACGCGCGACGATGCGCGCAACGCCCAGCGCCAGGCCCAGGCCCAGCAGCACGGCACCGATCAGCAGCGCGCTGATCCACCATCGCGCCGCGGCGTACATGTCGTCGCCCGCGGTATTGATGGCGTCGGCGCTGGCGGCGTTGATCTTGTCGAGTTCGTCGAGCTTGGCGTTGATGTTGCGGCTGGTTTGCAGCGCATCGCCGCGCAGCAAGGCCGTGGCCTGGTCGGCCTGCTGGTCGCGTGACAGCTGCAGGATTTGCGCCGTCTGCGCGGCATAGCGCTGGAGCTCGGCACCGACTTCGCTCAGCAACTGTTTTTCCTGGGGGGTCTTGGCGTACTCGCCATAGGAGGCATGCTGCTTGAGCAGACCGTCCCATTCCTGGGGCATGCTTTTTTCATACACGGCGGCCTCGTCGGGCGTGGCCGACAGCACGTGCTGCATGCTGAGCGAGCGGTAACGCTGTATCTGGTACTTGAGACTTTGCAGAGTGCGCGCAGCGGGCATCGATTGCAGTGCCAGATCGGTGCCGGTCTGGTTGACGCGGTCGAGCTGGAACAGCGCAAAAAGTCCGACGCAGGCAGTCAGCACCAGCATCGCGGCAAAGGAGGCCAGCAGCTTGTGGGCCAACTTGAGGTTGTGAAAGAACGTCATGGTGAGAGAGGCCGCAGGGTAGGGCGGAGAAAAACAAAGAGGTGGGAATGCCTGGCCGCCCCCGGACTTGCCGGGCAGGAGGGTGCAGGCTTGCTTCGTTTATCGGAATCCAGACGGAAACCCTTAGGGGATTGCATTGATTTTTCGAAAGAGTTACATGTGAGCGCGGTCTTGATTGTTATTTGGCGTGCTTTGGCGCGAAATGGTGCGCTTTCGGCGGAGGCGAGCGAGTCTCAGCCCCGCGCGGGCATGAAAAAACCCGGCGCGCGGGCCGGGTGGATGGGGAGGGCGTGGGGTCAGCCGCGCGTGATGGGGACTTCAGCGCCGCGGCCGTAGCTGCCGTACTTGCCCAGCTCCCATTTGGCGATGGCGTTGCGGTGGACTTCATCCGGGCCGTCGGCAAAGCGCAGGGTGCGCGAGATCGCATAGCCATAGGCCAGCGGGAAGTCGTCGCACATGCCGCCGCCGCCATGCACCTGCATGGCCCAGTCGATGACCTGGCAGGCCATGCTGGGAGCGACCACCTTGATCATGGCGATCTCGGTGCGGGCCACCTTGTTGCCGGCGGTGTCCATCAGCCAGGCGGCCTTGAGCGTGAGCAGGCGGGCCATGTCGATCTTGCAGCGGGCTTCGGCAATGCGCTCCTGGGTCACGGTCTGCTGGGCCACGGTCTTGCCGAAAGCGGAGCGCGACGAGGCACGCTTGCACATCAACTCGAGCGCGCGCTCGGCCAGGCCGATCAGGCGCATGCAGTGGTGTATGCGTCC
>JAMNYN010000625.1 GCA_023622805.1 Pseudomonadota bacterium
TTGCTCGGTGCTGGTATTTGATGCATCGGCTGCATTGGGATTATTCTCATGCGCAGGGGGCGAATCTGCGGGGGCGTCCACGGATATGGCTGTTTGCGGGGGCGTTTCCTGTGTCAAGGAGGAGGGGGCGGGCAGCCAGCCGGCCTGATGGTTCAGGCGTAGCTGTATCCAGGGCCAACTGCGGCGCAGCCAGATCAGGTAAGGGCTGTCTTCGGCCGGAACTGCCAGGCCCGACAGTGTTTGCAGGCGGGCCTGCTTGCCACTGCCAGACATGACAAAGGCTTGCCTGAAACCCAGTAATCCAAAGCTGTCATTGGCAATAGAAAAAGCCAGTTCATGGGGGGTGTTGGAGGCACGGGCGCGCGCCTCCAACTGGGCCACCAGGGCGGCGACCGAGGGGGATGCGCTTGCCATGGTTTATTGCAGTCCGGGGAAGCGGGCGACGCCGCTCATACCCGCCAGCAACTCGGGGTGCTGACCATCAATGCGCGCTTCCATTTCCACGGTCTGGGCCACTGCATCGACGCGGGCATTGATGGCACTCACTTTGGCTGGATAGGTCTTGCGTGTCTCATCAATGGCCACCTCAAATGCGGTGCCCTTCTTGAGGGCGTGCAACCAGCGAGAGGGCACATTCAGGCGCAGCTTGAGGGGGCCGTCGCTGACCATTTCCAGCAATGGAACGCCCACGTTCACGCCTTGTGCGGGCTTGATGTGCAGCTTGACCACGTGACCGGAAAACGGTGCCTTGACCAGGCACTGCCCCATTTGCACCTGTGTCAGAGCGATCGCGGCCTTGGCCCTGTCCGCCTGGGTGCTGGCCAGCATGACTTCGGTGTCCCCTGCGGCATCGAGCGCACGCAGACGCTCTTTGACATCCTGGGTTTCCTTTGCGTTGGCGTACTCGGCCTGGGCCATGCGCAGGCGAGCGTTGGCCTCGCTGCAGTCAAAGCTCAGCAAGGTACGGCCTTTGCTCACATGGGTCCCAAGGCCTACGTTCAGGCTGGCAATGCGCCCCAGCATCTGGGATGCCAGAACGGTTTCCAGTTCGGGGCTGAGCAGGACGCGAATCGCATGGGGGTCCGCCTGTGCTGGCATGGCGATGCTGGCAGGCGTTGCACTGCGAACCGCTGGCATGACGCCAGCGGTCTGTGCCAATGCGTGTGAGGCCAACCAGATGGAAGTGCAGCCCAGTGCCCACCGGGCATAGGTGCTTTGTTTCTTGAATCGCATGGGTCTGGACTTTATTTGGTCGTGGTCTGGAACACGGTCTTTTGCCATTGCGCCATGGTGTCTTGCATGGAGTGGGCGAGGGTCTTCACATCGTGGCCTTCCACGGTTGCAGGCAAGATGTCAAGGCCCACGGAGTTGTACAGACGGCCCCAGGCTGCCTGGGCGTTGGAGTAGGACGCATAACGCTGATACTCGCCAAGCAAGGCACGGGCTTCGGTACGAATCACTTCCAGTTCGGAGTCAAACTGGCTCTTGGCGGCGGCGTTGGCGTAGTTCAGCAGGCGCTGGTCCACTTGCAGGCTTTCTTCCGCAAACTTCAACTCAGACAGCGACAGACCATAGCGCTGCAATCCGACGCGTACCTGCGTGAGCACAGCCATGGACAAGGCCATTCGGCGCATGTCATCCGTTTCGTTTTGCGCTTGATGGGCGGACTGCAGGGCAGGGTACTGGGCCAGCTTGAGCAGGTTCCAGGACACGCGTACACCGGTGTCGATCCAATCGTTGTTGTAGCTGTATTTGTTGGAGTCGTACTGCAAACCTGTATCAAAGCTGATGTTGGGCCACAGCAAGATCTTGGCGGCCTTGATATCGTTTTCAGTCACGCGCTTGCGATACCACTCCTCCATGATCTCGGGACGGCGCTCCAGGGCCAGCTTTTCCAGGGCATCGATATTGACGGGCATGCGTGGCAGGACCAGCTCGTTTTGTTCGGCCAGCGTGAACTTCACTCCCGGGGCGACCGACATCAGTGCGCGCAGTTCGGACATGGCCAGTTCCAGATCCTGGCGGCGCAGTGTCAAGGAGTTCACCGCATCGAGCAATGCGCGCTGGTAGCCCAGCACCTGTGCCTGTGGCATCAGGCCTTGTTTTTCAATTTCTTTGGCGCGAACCAAGGCCTTGTTCACACGTTCGAGCAACGCATCGACGCGGCCCAGCAGCTTTTGTGCACCCAACGCGCGCCAGTAGCTGTTACGTACGTCTTGCAATACATTCTGGATGACCTTGCG
>JAMNYN010000647.1 GCA_023622805.1 Pseudomonadota bacterium
GCACGCGCAACATCACGGCATCGCCGACAGTGCACTGACCGGCTTCCCCCTATACGAAAACAGCCCCTGGCACCGCAAGGCGCCAGGGGCTGTTCTTGATCAGCGAGGGCGTTCGTCAGGCCCTCAATGCGCTCCCGCCGCATCGGCGCTGCCGGCGCCGCCCGGCTTGGGCCGGTGGGTCTGCCAGATCAGGACGATCAGCGTCAGGAACAGGAAGGACGAGCCCAGGAAGATGTCGTCGGCGGCGCGCGTATAGGCTTGCTGGTCGATCAAGCGGTTGATCTGGGCCAGCGCCTGCACCTGGCTCAGTCCGCTGGCCTGCAGGTTTTGCAAGGTGATGGCGAACACGCCCTGGCCCTGAATCAGGCCTTCGGTCAGATGGGCGTGGTGCAGGGTGGCGCGGCTGTCCCACAGCGTGGTGGCGATCGAGGTGCCCATGGCGCCGGCCGTGATGCGCACGAAGTTGCTCAGGCCGGCCGCGGCCGGAATGCGCTCGGGCGGCAGGCCGGACAGGGTCAGCGTGGTCAGCGGAATGAAGAAGAAGGCCATGGCCCCGCCCTGGATCACCGTGGGGATCAGGATATGGACCAGATCCGTCTCGGTGGTGAACTGCGAGCGCATCCACAGCACCAGCGCGAAGACCACGAAGGCCCCGGTGGCCATCTTGCGCGGATCCCATTGGGCGACCTTCTTGCCCACCAGCGGCGTGAGCAGGATGGCAAAAATGCCCACGGGCGCGAGCGCCATGCCGGCCGTGGTCGCGGTGTAGCCCATCCATTGCTGCAGCCACAGCGGCAGCAGCACCACGTTGCCGAAGAACAGGCCGTAGGCAATCGACAGCGAGATCGAGCCGGCCGCGAAGTTGCGCCGCGCGAACAGCCGCAAATCCACCACCGGGTGATCGTCGGTCAGCTCCCAGACCACGAACACCGCAAAGCCCAGCAGCGCCACCACGGCCAGGGTGATGATTTCCCCCGACGAGAACCAGTCCAGCTCCTTGCCCTTGTCGAGCATCAGCTGCAGCGAGCCCACCCACAGCACCAGCAGCGTCAGGCCTATGGTGTCTATGGGCAGCTTGCGCGTGGGCGTTTCGCGTTGGCGGTAAATGCCCCAGGTCAGCGCGGCGGCGAACAGGCCGACTGGCACGTTGATGTAGAAGATCCAGGGCCAGGAGATGTTGTCGGTGATCCAGCCGCCCAGCAGCGGCCCGACCACGGGGGCCACCAGCGTGGTCACCCCCCATAGCGCCAGCGCCGTGCCCGCCATGGCGGTGGGGTAGCTCGACAGCAGCAGGGTTTGCGACAGCGGAATCATGGGGCCGGCGACCAGGCCTTGCAGCACCCGGAAAAACACCAGCATTTCCAGCGAGGTGGCAAAGCCGCACAGCCAGGACGTCAGCACGAACAGCAGCACGCTCATGGTGAACAGCCGCACGGCGCCAAAGCGCTGGGTCAGCCAGCCGGTCAGCGGCACCGAGATGGCATTGGCCACGCCGAAGCTGGTGATGACCCAGGTGCCCTGGGCGGGGCTCACCCCCAGGTCGCCAGAAATCGACGGGATGGCCACATTGGCGATCGATGAGTCGAGCACGTTCATGAAGGTCGCCAGGGAAAGCGCCATGGTGCCCAGCAGCAGGGCCGGGCCGTGCAGCGGCGACAGCTTGAGCGGCTGCTGGGGGGCGTTAGAGGAGGAACTCATGCGATTTCCTTCGCACCCGCCTTACTGGCCGGCCGCCTGGCTGGTGGCGGGCTGGGCGGCGGCTGCCGGCAAGGCCTTGAGCGGGGGCAGAACCGCACCGGCGACGATGCGCGCAATGCGCTCGTCGGCTTCGGACAGGCCGGTGTCATAGATTGCCGTCGACGCCACGGGCGTGGTGCGTGGCACGCTGGCCAGCATCGCTCCGGGCTCGCCGTCCTGGGCGCGGATGTCCACCCGCACTTCCATCGACAGGCCTACGCGCAGCGGATGGGCATCCAGGTCCTTGGGGTCCAGCGTGATGCGCACCGGCACGCGCTGCACCACCTTGATCCAGTTGCCCGTGGCGTTCTGGGCCGGTAGCAGCGCAAAGGCCGCGCCCGTGCCCGCACCCAGGCCCAGCACCTTGCCGTGGTAGGTGACCTTGTCGCCATAGACGTCGGCCGTGGCTTCCACGCTCTGGCCTATGCGCAGTTCGGCCAGCTGGCTTTCCTTGAAATTGGCGTCCACCCACAGGTCGTGCAGGCCGACCACCGTCATCAGC
>JAMNYN010000413.1 GCA_023622805.1 Pseudomonadota bacterium
ACCCCGTGCCCATCGTGATCCCCATAGGCGCCGAGGCCGACTTTCACGGCGTGGTCGATCTCATCAAGATGAAGGCCATCATCTGGGACGATGAATCGCTGGGCATGAAGTTCGAGTACCGGGAGATTCCCGAGGCGCTCCAGGCCACGGCCAATGAATGGCGCCTGAAGATGGTCGAAGCCGCCGCGGAAGCCACTGAGGAGCTCACCACCAAGTACCTCGAGTCCGGCGACCTCGAGGCGGCCGACATCATAGCCGGCCTGCGCCTGCGCACCATCGCCACCGAAATCCAGCCCATGCTGTGCGGCTCGGCGTTCAAGAACCGGGGCGTGCAACGGCTGCTCGACGCCTTGATAGAACTCATGCCCTCGCCGCTCGATGTGCCGCCCGTGACGGGCCACAGCGAAGACGACGATGCCAGCGCCCTGCTGGTGCGCCATGCGGACGACAACGAGAAGTTCGCCGCCCTCGCCTTCAAGCTCATGACCGACCCCTTCGTGGGGCAGCTGACTTTCGTGCGCGTCTACTCGGGCGTGCTGTCCAAGGGCGACGTGGTCTACAACCCGATACGCGGCAAGAAGGAGCGCATAGGCCGCATCGTGCAAATGCACGCCAACGCCCGCCTGGAAATCGACGAAATCCGCGCGGGCGACATCGCCGCCTGCGTGGGCCTCAAGGACGTGACCACGGGCGAGACGCTGTGCGATCCCAGCGCCCCCATTGTTCTCGAGAAGATGTCCTTCCCCGAGCCGGTGATTGCCCAGGCAATCGAGCCCAAGACCAAGGCCGATCAGGAAAAAATGGGCATGGCGCTCTCGCGCCTGGCGTCGGAAGACCCGTCGTTTCGCGTGCGCACCGACGAGGAATCGGGCCAGACCATCATCGCCGGCATGGGCGAGCTGCATCTGGAAATCATCGTCGAGCGCATGAAGCGCGAATTCCACGTCGAGGCCAACGTCGGCAAGCCGCAGGTCGCCTACCGGGAAACCATACGCAAGAAAGTCACCGATGTCGACGGCAAGTTCGTGCGCCAGTCCGGCGGCAAGGGGCAGTACGGCCATGTCGTGTTCACCCTGGAGCCGCTCGAGGCCGGCAAAGGCTTTGAGTTCGTCGACGAGATCAAGGGCGGTGCCGTGCCGCGCGAGTACATTCCGGCGGTCGAGAAAGGCGTGCGTGAAGCCCTGAATTCGGGCGTGCTGGCGGGCTACCCGGTGGTCGATGTGCGCGTGCGCCTGACTTTCGGCTCCTACCACGACGTGGATTCGTCCGAGCAGGCGTTCAAGATGGCGGCCATCTTCGGCTTCAAGGATGCCGCCAAGAAAGCCAGCCCCGTGATCCTGGAGCCGATGATGGCCGTGGAAGTCGAGACCCCCGAGGACTACGCCGGCAGCATCATGGGCGACCTGTCTTCACGGCGCGGCATGGTGCAGGGCATGGATGACATTTCCGGTGGCGGCAAGACCATCAAGGCCGAAGTACCGCTATCCGAAATGTTCGGCTACGCCACGCACCTGCGCTCCATGACGCAGGGCCGCGCCACCTACACCATGGAGTTCAAGCGCTACTCAGAAGCGCCGGCGCAGGTCGTGGCAGCCATTGCTTCCTCGCCATCGGCCAGAAGACAGGGCTAGTTGCCGCATCCCCCGTTCGCCCCGAGCTTTGTCGAAGGGCGAACGGCGGGGACGTCTCAAGCCGTCAGTACACTGTCCAGCAGCCACTTCAGCGCCTGGGAGTCTTGGGCATAGGGGAAGTGCCGGATCTCGGCCGCCGTGAAATGCTTGGCCAGGAACTCGGCCATGCCCGCCAGATGGCTGTCGGTGACCATGGCGATATGCGCCACCTGCTTGTGGTGATCGCGGACAAAGTGCAGATGGGCGCTGAGCCCGGACCAGTTTTCCCAGCCGGGAAAGTCCTCCGCCCGGATCATCACGCCATGCAGCTTGTCGTGCTCTGCCAGGTAGGCGTTCACATCCGTGTTCAGGTTTTCGAAGTCCTGCTGCGTCAAAGGCCCGCGCGGGTCCAGCAGCAAGATACCTTCGGGCTTCATCAGGGAGTATTTCAGCATGTGCAACTCCTGCAGTAGGACTACTACTGTACGCGCTTGGGGGCGAAAAAACCGAGTCCGTCCTCCTGCCGCCGTACTGGCGTAAAGGTCGCCGTGCCGGCACGCGGCGCAGCTGCTCCAACGGCTTCAGGCGCGCTTTTTCTCGTGGAACCTGGGGTCTTGCGGATGGACGACATTGCCAGCGGCGGCGCCGCCCAAGGCGCCCGCGATACTGCCCAGCGTGCCGCCGACGACGACACCGGCGGGGCCCGCCAGCGCGGCACCGATGGCAGCGCCCGCCGCCGCTCCGGCAACCAGGCCACCGCCCATGAAAACCGAGTGGGATTCGCGCTCCGACTCCTGCGCGTCCAACTCAAACTGGGCGGCGGGATCAGGGTCCTGTGAGGGTACTCCGTGGCCGGGATGGGCCTGTTCGGCAAGGTCTGGGTCCATGGGCCTGCCGACTGCCCGTGGGGTGATAGATGCATTCATGCTGCTCTCCTTGGTCGACGAACGACGCATTGAGCAACTCTGTTGTACACCTCGCCCCAAAGCTGTCAAGCCGCCGGGCAGGCTGCTGCGCTGTCGGTCAACAGCCTCCACGGTGCGTTGGATTTCTCTGCGATGCTCAGCGATGGCCGTGACCGTGCCCATGTCCGCGGCCATGGCCGCGCCCGCCGTGGTCATGCCAATAAGGCGGAGCGACAACACACCCAGCCAACAGCCACACCAGTACGGAAATCCCGAAAAGCTTCTTCATCAGTCACTACCCTTGCAAGCTAAAGGGCGCGAGTCTATTGGAACCGCCCGCCGGGGTCTGGCTCATTTTGTAAGCATTGTTTCAGCCGCACACCGCGGGCCTTTTCCTGCCTGCGCATGGGGGTGTATCACTGCGCCGCACGCGCCTGCGGTGACGCGGCCTGCAGCGGCTCCCACCGTCCGGCCACGTTCTTCAGCAGCGTATTGATGGCCGCCAGGCGGCGATTCTGCACACTGACCAGGCTGTTCTGGGCACTCAGCACCGTGGTCTGGGCCGAGAGCACGTTCAGGTAGGCCACCGTGCCTGCCTTGTACTGGTTGCTGACCACCGTCAGCGCTTTTTGCGCGGCCGCCACGGCCTCGGCCTGCATCTGCTGCTCCTGGGCCAGGTGGGTGGCGGCCACCAGGTTGTCTTCCACCTCCTGCAGCGCCGTCAACACGGTTTGCTTGTATGTGGCGCCCGCCAGGTCCAGCGCAGCCCGCGCCGATTCCACGGCGGCCGTGCGCGCGCCGCCATCGAACAGCGCCAGCGCCAAGCCAGGCCCCAGCGACCAGAACAGGTTGGGCGCGCTCAGCAGGGACGACAGCGTGCTGCTGCGGTAGCCCCCGGCCGCCGACAGGGTCAGCGCGGGAAAGTAAGCGGCGCGTGCCACGCCCACCTGGGCGTTCGCCGCGGCCATGCGGCGTTCCGCCGCGGCGATGTCCGGCCGCTGCTCCAGCAAGGTCGAGGCCAGCAGGCCGGGCACCTGCGGCGGCGCGGGCAACTGCCCGGTCACGGGCAGACTGAACAAGGCCGGCGCCTGGCCCAGCAATGCGGCCAGCGCGTGCTCGTACTGGGTGCGGGTGGTTTGTGCCTCCAGCAGTTGGACCTGGGTAGTTTTGTACTGCGCTTCGGCCTGGGAGACGTCGGCCGACGAGACCACGCCGGCGCGGTAGCGGTTTTGCGTCAGCTCCCAGCTCTGCAAGTAAACCTGCAGGCTGTCCTGCAGCAATTGCATCTGCGCTTCGGCGGCACGCAGCGAGAAATAGGTTTGGGCCAGCGTGGCCTGACTGGACAGGCGCGCGGCGGCCAGGTCGTCCTGGCTGGCCTGGGCGCTCAACTGGCTGGCCTGCACCTGGCCGGACAGTCGCCCCCACAGGTCCAGTTCCCAATTGGCATTCAGGCCCAGGGAGTAGCTGCTGTTGATGCCTGCACCTGCATTGGCGTTGCTGCTGGAGGCGTTGCCCGCGCGCGCGCGGCTGCCGCTGCCCGAAGCCCCCAAGGTGGGAAACAGGCCTGCGCGGCTGCTGGCCACGGCCGCCTGGGCGGCGCGCAGCCGGGCGATGGCCTGCTCCACGCTGGGGCTGGTGCTCGCCGCCTGGTCCTGCAACTGGTTGAGCGTGGCGTCGCCATAAAGCGTCCACCATGCCGAGGGGGCTGCGGCAGGCAATGCCAGGCCTTCTTCAGTCGCCCCGCCATGGCGGGCGGTTTGCCACACGCCCAGCTCGGCCGCGAGTGGCGTGGCCTCCTTGAAGTTCGCAGGCACCTTCAGTGCCGGGGCCTGGTAGCTGGGTGCCGTGGAGCACCCGGCGAGCAGCAAGCCCACGGCCAGCGGGACGGCAACCCTGGCCCCGGTTTTTTTCAGAAATGTGAGCACGCCAAGCCTATGTGGTTTAGGTCGCAGACCTATTTCTTGCATCAATTCAATCCAGGCAATCATGCATGCGCTCCCGGTGCGGCCGCCGTGCCGGCGCCGCGGCGCAGCCAGCCTGGGCGCTGTTGCCAGGTCCGCCGCCCACGCGCGCACGCACGATCGAGCAATACATAGACCACCGGCGTGGTGTAGAGGGTGAGCAGTTGGCTCACCAGCAGGCCGCCGACGATGGCAATGCCCAGCGGCTGGCGCAGTTCCGCCCCGTCGCCCCGGCCCAGTGCCAGCGGCAGAGCGCCAAAGATGGCCGCCATGGTAGTCATCAAAATGGGGCGCAGCCGCAGATCGCAGGCCCGGTAAATGGCCTGGGCGGCCGTGGTGTGGCCCGCCTTTTCGCGCTCCAGCGCGAAGTCGATCATCATGATCGCGTTCTTCTTGACCAGGCCGATGAGCAGAATCACGCCAATGAAGGCGATCAGCGAAAACTCGGTCTTGCACAGCATCAGCGCCAGCAGCGCCCCCACACCCGCGGACGGCAGCGTGGACAGAATGGTCAGGGGATGGACCAGGTTCTCGTACAGAATGCCCAGCACCAGGTAGATGGTGAGAATGGCCGCCAGGATCAGCAGCGGCTGCCCCGCCAGCATCTGCTGGAAGGCCCCCGCCGTGCCGCTGAAGCTGCCACGCAGGGACACGGGCACGCCCAGACCCGTCATGGCCTGGCGGATGGCGTCATTGGCCTGGGACAGGGACACGTTGGGCGACAGGCTGTAGCTGATGGTGCTGGCCGGCGTACCGCCCTGGTGGTTCACCGAAAGCGGCGTGTTGGTGGTGGTGATCTTGGCAAATGCCGTCAACGGCACCTGCTCGCCGCTGCTGTTGACGAAGAAGAAGCCGCGCAAGGTTTCCGGGCTTTGCAGGTACTGGGACGCGGCCTCCATCACCACGCGGTACTGGTTGAGCGGGTTGTAGATCACGCCCACCTGGCGCTGGCCGAAGGCATCGTTCAAGGTGTTGTCGATCTGCGCCACCGTCAGTCCCAGGCGCTTGGCCTGGTCGCGGTCTATCACCAGCGAGGTCTGCAGGCCGTTGTCCTGCACGTCGCTGTTCACATCGGTCAGCTCAGGCAGCGTGGACAGCACCTGGCGGATGCGCGGCTCCCAGGTGCGCAACTCGGCGTTGTCGTCGGCCTGGAGCGTGTAGTCGTACGAGGCCATGCTCTGGCGCCCGCCGATGCGAACGTCCTGCTGGGCCACCATGAACAGGCGGGCCCCGGGCTCGTTCTTCAGCTTGTCGCGCAGGCGGTTGATGACCTCGTCACTGGAGACCTTGCGCTCGGCCATAGGCTTGAGCGACATGAAGATGTTGGCCGCATTGCGCTGGCCGCCGCCGGTGAAGCCGGTCACGTATTCCACGGCCGGGTCCTGCTGCACGATGGCCAGAAAGCGCTGGATGCGCCGCTCCATGGCCTGGAACGAGGTGGATTGATCGGCGCGGATGAAGCCCATCACCCGTCCCGTGTCCTGCTGGGGCATGAAGCCTTTTTCAATCACCGTATAGAGATAGACATTCACGCCCACCACCGCCAGCAGCACCAGCACCACCACGGGTTGGCGGCGCAGGCACCAGGCCAGCGAGCGACGGTAGCCGTTGGTGAGCCCCTTTTCCGCCCGGCCTATGGCCGCCGAGACACGCTGCCAGAAACCGTCCCAACGCTGGCGCCAGGGGCCGCGGCGCCGCTCGCGCGCCCTGGCCTGCTGCTCCGGCGTGCGCAGCAAGGCCGCGCACATCATGGGCGTGGTCGTCAGCGACACCACCATGGACACCAGAATGGCCGCCGACATGACCACGGCGAACTCACGGAAAAAGCGCCCCACGATGCCGCCCATGAACAGGATGGGCACGAACACCGCGATCAGCGACAGGCTCATGGAGACCACCGTGAAACCGATCTCGCGCGCCCCCTGGAGGGCGGACTGCAGTGCCGACTTGCCCCGCTCCATGTGGCGCATCACGTTCTCCAGCACCACGATGGCATCATCGACCACAAAGCCCGTGGCCACCGTGAGGGCCATCAGCGACAGGTTGTCCAGCGTGTAACCGCACAGGTACATGATGCCGAAGGTCCCCATCAGCGACGCGGGCACGGCCACGGCCGGAATCAGCGTGGCGCGGGCATTGCGCAGGAACAGGAAGACCACCAGGATCACCAGTGCCACCGAAATGAGCAGCGAGCGCTCCACCTCCACCAACGAGGCCCGCAGCGTAGGTGTGCGGTCGGAGACGATGGTCATGTCTATGCCGGCGGGAATGGAGGCTTGCAGCTGCGGCAGCAGCGCCCGCACGCGATCCACCGCCTCCAGAATGTTGGCGTCGGGCTGCTTGTAGATCTGCAGCAGAACAGCGGGCTTGCCATTGGCCACGCCGAAATTGCGCACATCCTGCACCGAATCGCTGACATCGGCCACGTCCTGCAGGCGCACGGCATGGCCGTTACTCCAGCGCAGCACCAGGGGCGCATAGTCGGCGGCCTTGGACGCCTGGTCATTGGTGGCCACCTGCCAGTAATGGTCCTCGCGCTCCAGCGCGCCCAACGGCCGGTTGGCGTTGGTGCTGGTGATGGCCGAACGCACCTGCTCCAGCGAAATGCCGTTGGCCGCCAGGCGCACGGGGTCCAGCGCCACCCGCACCGCCGGCAGGGCGCCGCCGCTGATGCTGGCCTGGCCCACGCCTTCCACCTGGGAGAGCTTTTGCGCCAGCACGGTGGACGCCGCGTCATACATCTGGCCGCGCGTGAGGCTGGCCGAGGTCAGCGCCAGGATCAGAATGGGCGCATCCGCCGGGTTGACCTTGCGGTAGGTCGGATTGCTGGGCATGCCCGACGGCAGCAGGGTGCGCGCGGCATTGATGGCGGCCTGCACATCGCGCGCGGCGCTGTCCACCGTACGCGAGAGATCAAACTGCAGCGTGATGCGCGTGCTGCCCAGGCTGGAGCTGGAGGTCATCTCGTTGACGCCGGCAATCGCGCCCAGCGCCCGCTCCAGCGGCGTGGCCACGGTAGCGGCCATGGTGTCCGGGGCCGCGCCCGGCAGGCTGGCCGTGACCGAGATCGTGGGATAGTCCACCTGCGGCAGCGGTGCCACCGGCAGCAGAAAATAGGCCACGCCGCCGGCCAGGGCCATGCCAATGGTCAGCAGCATGGTCGCTATCGGGCGGAAGATGAAAAGGGTGGACGGGCTCATGCACCGGTCCCTCTGGTGCCTGCGGGACTAGGCATGACCGTCCTCCTGCACATCGGCCTCGCTGCGCGGCAGGTGCGTGACGGGCGACAGGCCCATCCGCGCACGCCAGCGCTCTGCCCAGTTCTCGAAAGTGAGATAGATCACCGGCGTGGTGAACAGCGTCAGCAACTGGCTGACCAGCAGGCCGCCCACCAAGGTCACTCCCAAGGGATGGCGCAGTTCGCTGCCCACGCCGGTCCCCAGCATCAACGGCAGCGCCCCAAGCAAGGCCGCCAGCGTAGTCATCAGGATCGGGCGAAAGCGCAGCAGACAGGCCTGGTGGATGGCGTCGCGCGCGCTCATGCCTTCCTCGCGCTGGGCCTCCAGCGCGAAGTCGATCATCATGATGGCGTTCTTCTTGACGATGCCGATCAGCAGCACGATGCCGATGATGGCAATAATGTCCAGATCCAGGCCCGCCCACAGCAAGGCCAGCAGCGCCCCTACCCCGGCCGAAGGCAGCGTGGACAGGATGGTGATGGGGTGGATGGTGCTTTCATAGAGCACGCCCAGCACGATGTACATGGTCACCACGGCCGCCAGCACCAGCAGCAAGGTGTTGGACAGCGAGGCCTGAAAAGCCAGCGCCGCGCCCTGGAATTGCGCATCCACCGACAGCGGCAACTGTCCCTCGCCGCGCAGCGCCTGGATTTCCTGCTGGGCCGCCTGCACCGCGGCCCCCAGGGACACGCCCGGCGCCGTATTGAACGAGATGGTGGCTGCCGGCAACTGGCCTACATGGTTGACGGCCAGTGCCATGGGCCGCTCGCGCACCGAGGCCACCGACGTCAGCGGCACCGGCACGCCGGTGCTGGAAGCCACGTAAATGGACTGCAAGGCCTCGGGCCCGAGCTTGAATTGCGGCGCCACCTCCAGCACCACCCGGTACTGGTTGGACTGGGTAAAGATGGTGGAAATCAGCCGCTGCCCGAAGGCGTTGTAGAGCGCCGTGTCCACCGCCGACACCGTCACGCCCAGCCGGCTGGCCTGGGAGCGATCGATTTCCACATAGGCCTGACGCCCCTGGTTCTGCAAGTCGCTGCCCACGTCCAGCAAGTGCGGCAGTTGGCGCAGCCGCTCCACCAGGGCCTTGGTACTGCTCTCCAGCTGCGGCATGTCGGGCGACGACAGCAGCAGTTGGTATTGGGTGCGGGCCTGCCGATCTTCAATGGCCAGATCCTGCACCGGCTGGGCATACAGGCGAATGCCGGACACCTGCCCGGCTGCGTCGCTCAGGCGCCGCACCACCGTGGACATGGCATCGCGCTGGCCGTGCGGCAGCAGATCGATCTGCATGCGTCCGGTGTTGAGCGTGGTGTTGGTGCCGTCCACGCCGATGAAGGAGGAAATGCTCTGCACCGCCGGGTCCTTGAGCAGCTGCTCGGCCAGGGCCTGCTGGCGATCGGCCATGGCGGCGAAGGAAATGGACTGGCCGGCTTCGGTGGTGACGGCAATGGTGCCCGTGTCCTGCTCGGGGAAGAATCCCTTGGGCACGACAAAGTACAGCAGCACCGTGAGCGCCAGCGTGGCCAGGAACACTGCCCAGGTCAGCGGACGGTGGTCCAGCACCCAATCCAGCCAGCGGCCGTAGCGGCTGATGACGCGCTCAAACCAATGGCCTATCGCATCCGCGGCCCGGGTCCAGGGTTTGCGGGCAGGCGGCGCGCCCACCTGCCCCTCCACCACCGGCTTGTGGCGCAGCAAGCGCGCGCACAGCATGGGAGTGAGTGTCAGCGACACCACGGCCGAAATCAGTATGGCCACCGCCATGGTGATGGCGAACTCATGGAACAGCCGCCCCACCACGTCGCCCATGAACAGCAGCGGAATCAGCACCGCAATCAGCGAGATGGTCAGCGAAATGATGGTGAAGCCGATCTGCTTGGCGCCTTTGAGCGCCGCCTGCATCGGGGGCTCGCCCTTTTCCACGTAGCGGGAAATGTTCTCGATCATCACGATGGCGTCGTCCACCACGAAGCCGGTGGAGATGGTCAGCGCCATCAGCGTGAGGTTGTTGATGGAAAAGCCCGCCAGATACATCACCCCAAACGTGCCGACTAGGGACAGCGGCACGGCGACGCTGGGAATCAGTGTGGCCGTGCCGCTGCGCAGGAACAGAAAGATCACCATCACCACCAGGGCGATGGCCAGCCCCAGCTCCCACTGCATGTCCTCCACCGAAGCGCGGATGGTGACCGTGCGGTCGGTGAGCACCTGCACGTCCAGCGAGGCGGGCAAGGTCTCCTTCAGCTGGGGCAGCAAGGCCTGGATGGCGTCCACGGTCTCGATCACATTGGCGCCGGGCTGCCGCCGGATATTGAGAATCACCGCAGCGCTGGAGCCCTGCTCGGGCGTGCCGGCCCAGGCCGCCAGCCGCATGTTCTCCGCATCGTCCACCGTCTGGGCCACATCGGCCAGGCGGATAGGGTTGCCGTTCTTGAACGCGATGAGGAGGTTGCGGTATTCGGCGGCCGTCTGCAACTGGTCGTTGGCGTCTATGGTCGAGGCACGGTAGGGCCCGTCAAACCCGCCTTTGGCCGCCTTGACGTTGGCGGCCGCAATGGCGGTGCGCACATCGTCCAGCGTCATGCCGTAGGCGGCCAGTGCCGTGGGATTGGCCTGGATGCGCACCGCCGGCCGGCGACCACCGGCAATCGCCACCAGGCCCACGCCTTTGACCTGGGACAGCTTTGGCGCCAGACGGTTTTCCACCAGATCGTTCACACGGATCACGGGCAAGGAAGGCGAAGTGATGGCCAGCGTCAGCACCGGCGCATCCGCGGGATTGACCTTGCTGTAAAGCGGGGGCATGGGCAGGTCGCTGGGCAGCAGATTGGCGCCGGCGTTGATGGCCGCCTGCACCTGCTGCTCGGCCACATCCATGGACATGTCCAGCGCAAAGCGCAGGTTGATGACCGATGCCCCGCCCGAACTGGTGGAGGACATCTGGTCCAGGCCCGGCATCTGGCCGAACTGGCGCTCCAGCGGCGCGGTGACATTGGAAGTCATCACGTCCGGGCTGGCCCCGGGGTACAGCGTGATGACCTGGATGGTGGGGTAGTCCACCTCGGGCAGCGCCGAAATGGGCAGCAGCCGGTAGGCCAGGATCCCGGAAATCAGCACCGCCACCATCAGGAGCGAGG
>JAMNYN010000188.1 GCA_023622805.1 Pseudomonadota bacterium
CGTGAAAGGCCGCTACCTGTTCTGCAACGACGCCGCGTTTCGCTTTTTCGACCACCCTGCGGAACAGATTCTGGGCCACTCCGACGCCGATTTCTTTCCCGAAGGCGCGGCCGAGTGCGAGGCCAGCGACCAGCGGGTCCTCACGTCCAACCGCGCGACCATCTCGGAGCAGCACATCCCCCACCAGGGCCAGATGCGCGTCTTCCAGACCATCAAGAGCCCGTTTCGCGATGAAAAAGGCCAGCTCACGGGATTGCTGGGTATCTCCCGCGATGTCACCGACGTGCGCCTGGCGGAAGAAAAGCTGCAGCGCAGCTACGACTCGCTGCAACGCGCGGAACGGCTATCGCGCATGGGCAGCTGGACGCTGGACCTGTCCACAGAGGCCTTCAGCGCCTCCGAGATGCTCTACGAGATGAGCGGCGCCGACCCGAACGGCCCGCCGCTGACGGTGCATGACCTGCAGCCCATGCTGCGCCCGCAGGACTACGCCACGGTGGCGCAAGCCATGGCCGCCTGCGCAAAGGACGGCCGCCCCTATGACATCGATGTGCGCCACCAGCACCCGGGCGGCGGCAGCTTTCCAGCCCGCATCCTGGGCCAGGCCTTGCGCGACAGCGAAGGCACCATCGTCGCCCTCAGCGGCACGGTGCAGGACTTGTCGGAAAGCGAGAACGCCAGGGAACGGCTCGAAGCCCTGGCCGACAACCTGCCCAGCGGCGCCATCTACCGCACGGAAGAACAGCAGGGCCGCTACCGGCTGACCTATCTCAGCGCCGGTATCGAAGCGCTGGTCGGCATGTCGGCGCGGGCCATACTCGCCAACAGCAACATCTACCTGAACGCCATCCACGCCGAGGACCGCGAGCGCCACGAAACCCAGCTGCTGCAGTCCTATGCCAGCGGCCAGCCTTTCGACTGCAGCTTCCGCATCCTGCGGCCCGACGGCAGCCAGCGCTGGCTGCGCAGCCGCGCGGCGCTGCACCCCATCGACGGCCGGGCGGTCTGGGACGGCGTCATGCTGGACATCACCCACGAGCGCGAAGCCGCGGAGGCGCTGCAGCAAGCCAAGGCCGTGGCTGAAGCGGCGGAGCACGCCAAGTCGGAGTTTCTGGCCACCATGAGCCATGAAATCCGCACCCCCATGAACACCGTCATAGGCATGACCCGTTTGCTGCAGCAAACGCCCTTGCAGCCCAAACAGCGCAACTACCTCGACAAGGTCGAAGTGTCGGCCAAGGCCTTGCTGGCCATCATCAACGACATCCTCGACTTCTCCAAGATCGAGGCCGGCATGCTGCACCTGGAGGACGTCGATTTCGATCTGGACACCATCCTCGAGACCGTCTCGGCCATCAGCACGCTGCGCGCCGAGGAAAAGAACGTGGAAATCGTCTACCGCATCGCGCCCGACGTACCCAAACGCCTGCGCGGCGACCCCCTGCGCCTGAGCCAGGTGCTCACCAACCTGGTCAGCAATGCCGTCAAGTTCACCGATACCGGGGAAATCGTCGTCGCGGTACGCCGCCCCCAGGGCGTCGCTGGCGACGCTTCCGCCGAATGCCTGCCGCTGGAATTTGAAGTCAACGACACCGGCATAGGCATGACTGCGGCCCAGATGCAGATACTTTTTCGGCCCTTTACCCAGGCCGACGCGCAAACCACGCGCCGCTATGGCGGCACCGGGCTGGGGCTGGCCATCTGCCAGCAGCTGGTCGCACTCATGGGCGGCAGCATCAGCGTGGAAAGCAAGCTGGGCCAAGGCAGCAGCTTCCAGTTTTCGGCCCGACTGTCGCCGGCCCGCACGCCCCAGCCGTCGCCGCGGCCGTCGCTTCAGTCGGCCTACCGCGCGAGCACCTGCGAACGCACGCTGATCGTCGACGACAACGCCAGCGCACGCACCATCCTGGCCGACATGCTCAGCAGCTTCGGCATGCCGTCCGATGCCGTCGCTTCGGGCGAAGCCGCCTTGCAGGCACTGCAACAAGCCTGCGCCATCGGCCGGCCCTACCAGCTGGTGCTGCTGGATTGGCGCATGCCCGGCATGGACGGACTGGAAGTGACGCGCCGCATCCGCGCGCAGGACGCCCTGATCGCGACGCCCGCCGTGCTCATGGTCACCGCCTATGCGCGCGAAGAAGTCTTGCGCCACGCCGAGCAGCTGGGCGTGCAAGGCCTGTTGATCAAGCCCGTGACCGAATCCGTGCTGTTCAACACCATCCAGGACATTTTCCGACCGCCGTCCATGGCCGGTGCCGGCGCCCACGCCACGCTGGCCACGTCGCTGCGTGCATCCGATGTCGCCGCGCGCCTGGCCGGCAAGAAAGTGCTGGTGGTCGACGACAACGCCCTCAACCGCGAAGTGGCCGAAGATTTTCTGCGGCTGGTGGGCATGCAGGTCGTCACCGCCCACCATGGCCGGCATGCACTCGAGCGCTTGCAAACCGAAACCGTTGATGCCGTGCTGATGGATGTGCACATGCCCGACATGGACGGCCTCACGGCCACGCGCGCGATCCGCGAACACCCGGCCTGGAAGCACCTGCCCGTCATCGCCCTCACGGCGCAAGCGAGCGAGGAAGACCGCCGACATATTCGCGCGGCCGGCATGGATGCCCATCTGAGCAAGCCGATTGACGAGCAGCGCCTGTACGCCACGCTGGACCGGCTGCTGCACCCGCAGGCACAGGCCGTGGCCGAACCACCCGCGGCGCCGCCCGGCGTGCCGGCCGATGGGCCGCTGATCGACTGGCCGGCCGTGCAGGCCCACTTTGCCGGCAGTGCGCAGCGCATCCAGCGCCTGCTGCAAGGCTTTATGCGCGACTTCGCCACGGCGCCGGACGTGCTCGTGCAGGACGCGCAGCGCCCCGACTGCGCGGGCGTGGCCATACTGGCCCACAACCTCAAGGGTGCGCTGGGCTATCTGGGCTCGCAGGTACTGGCCAAGCAGGCCGACCAACTCGAACGCCTGGCCACCGCCGGGCAGCAGGACGCGGTGCAGCAGGCCCTGCAGCCATTCAATGCCACTCTGCGCCTTCTGCTGGTCGAGGTGGCCCAGGCCGCGGCCCGCGGCGAGGCCGCGGCGCCCAGCGCCAGCGCGCAAGACATCGCCCGCTGCCTGGCCGACCTGCGCAGCCTGATAGCCACGGGCGACTATGCGGCCACAGTCCAGCTCGAGCGCCTGGCGCAGATGCTGGACGCCGCCCACCTGGCGCTGCTGGAGCCCGTGCGCGGCCATGTGGATGATGTGGAACCCGCGCTGGCCCTGGCCGCGCTGGACGTACTGGCCCAACGACTGACAGCCCCTGACCGGAGCACCACCCCATGACGACGCCTGCGGACGAACGCCCGACCATTCTGGTGGTCGACGACGAGCGGCTCAACCGCGCTGCCCTGGCCGAGCTGCTGGGCCAGGAGTACCGGGTGCTGCTGGCCAAGGACGGTCCGGGTGCGCTGGCCCATGCGCAGCGTGAAGCCCAGCAACTGCTGCTGATCCTGCTGGATGTCAGCATGCCGGGCATGAGCGGCTACGAAGTCCTCAGCGCCTTGCGCGCCGACGAGCGCACGGCCGGCATTGCGGTGATCTTCATCACCGCCCAGAACGAGGATGCGGCCGAGGAATACGGCCTGAGCCTGGGCGCGGCCGACTATGTCTCCAAGCCCATACGCCGGGCCATCGTGCGCGTGCGCGTGCGCAACCAGATCCATCTGGCGCAGCAAAAGCGCACCCTGGAGCGCCTGGCCCAGATCGACGGCCTGACGGGCCTGTCCAACCGCCGCCACTTCGACGACATGCTCGATCGCGCCCACCGGCGCAGCCGCCGCACCGGCAGTCCGCTGGGCCTGGCCCTGATCGACATAGACCACTTCAAGCAATACAACGACCGTTACGGCCACATCCAGGGCGACGAGGCCCTCAAGGCCGTGGCCCGCACGCTGCAAGCCCATGCCCGCAGGCCGGACGACCTGGCGGCGCGTTTCGGTGGCGAGGAATTTGCCTTGCTGGTGCCGGGCGACGAAGGGCTGCTGCAACGCATGGAAGACTTTCGCCTGGCGGTGCTCGCGCAGGCCATAGAGCATGCCGACTCCCCGACGGGAGCGGCCCTCACCGTGAGCTGCGGCCTGGTCGTGGCCCAGCATCTCGAACACCTGAGCACCACCGATTTGCTGCAAAAAGCCGATGCGCTGCTTTACACCGCAAAATCCCAGGGTCGCAACCGCACCAGCGTGTGGCTGCAGAGCTGATTCCCCGCCCCTCGGCGGTCTATCATTGAACGATGGTTTCTTTTGCCTACATGCACTCTTCCTCTTCGGTTCTGACCTGGTTCCTGGCCTTGGCCGCGGCCTGCGCCTATGCCATTCCCGCCGCCCGCATCGGTGAAACCGCCGCGCGCACCTCCCTGGGCATTGCCTGGGCGCTGCACGCCGCATTTCTTGCCTGGGGTCTGCTGGGCGAGGCCCCCCACTTCGGCTTTGCCTCGGCGCTGTCCATCACCGCCTGGCTGATGCTCACCGTCTACGGCGTCGAGCAGCAACTGTTCCCGCAGCTGCGCACCCGCGCGCTGCTGGGCCTGCTGGGTGCGGCCACCGTGATACTCGCCGCCCTGTTCCCCGGCATGCCGCTGCAGGTCAACGCTTCGGCCTGGCTGCCGCTGCACCTGGCCCTGGGCATTGCCTCGTACGGACTGTTCGCCGCCGCCGTCGTGCATGCGGCCTTGATGAACCATGCCGAAAAACGCATCCGCCTCGCGGCCGACCAGGACAGCGGCATTCCCCTGCTCACGCTGGAGCGGCTCACCTTCCGCTTTGTTTCCGGAGGCTTCTGGCTGCTCACGGCGACCTTGCTGGCCGGCTGGCTGTTCGGCGAAACCCTGTACGGCCACCACTGGCACTGGGACCACAAGGCCATTTTCTCGGTGCTGTCCTGGCTGACTTTTGCCACGCTGCTGATCGGACGCGCGCGCTTTGGCTGGCGCGGCCGACATGCCGTGCATATGCTGTACGCTGGCGCCCTGTTGCTGCTGCTGGCCTATGCGGGCTCGCGCTTTGTGATGGAAGTACTGCTGGAACGTCTGAAATGAAACACCCCCTGAGCCGCTTACGCGGCATGGGCCGCCCCGGCTTCCCCCTCTCAGCCTTGGCTTACGGGGGACGACAGCCTCGCTGCGGGGCGGCCCTTGCTTGCTGTCCCCTTGCTGGAGCACGCCAGTTTCATGGACTGCGGACGGCGCACAGCGCCATGGATCGATGACATGAAATATCTTTTGGTTTTGCTGGTGATCGTGGTCGCCGTAGGTGTCTGGCGCAGCCGCCGCCGGGCGGAAAATCTGGACGCACAGCGTCCGGCCCGCAATGCGGGCAGCCGCCTGCAGCCGCCCCAGGACATGGTGGCCTGCGCCCATTGCGGGCTGCACCTGCCGCGCAGCGATGCGCTGGCACAGGGCGCCGACGCCCAACTGCGCTATTACTGCAGCGCTCAGCACCGCGCCCAGGGCCCGGCCTGAGCGGCCATGTCCGCCAGCCGCCTGAACGCCCCACCGCTGCCGGCCGAGCCGCAGCTCATGCGCCTGTGGCATGGATTTCTCAACGGCCGCATCCTGGTCGCCAGCGTCCTGCTCATATTCCAGGGACTGGGCACGGTCCAGAGCCAGGCCAACCCATGGCTCTGGGCCATCTGCGCCATCTACCTGGGGCTCACGGTGTTCACGCGCATCGCCGGGCGCAACGCCCCGCCTCCGCCCCAGACCGGCCTGCACTGGCTGCCGCTGATCGGCGTCGACATCGCCGTGGTCTGCCTGCTGCAGCTGTGGCAGGCCGGCCCACTGAACTACACACCGCTGCTGGCCCTGCCCATTCTGATGGCCTCGGCGCTGGGCACCTTGCTGCTGGCCTTCGCCACCACCGCAGGCGTCACCCTGCTGATGCTGGGCTGGACCACTTGGCAAAGCCTGTATGGCCCGTCGGACCTCACCCAGCAGTACTTCCAGACAGCGCTGACCTGCGCCGGCTATTTCCTGATGGCCTATCTGACCCATCAGCTGGCCCAGCGCCTGCAGCGCGAGCAGCAGCTGTCCCTGCAAAGCCGGCTGGCCGCCCATCTGCAGGAGCAGGTCAATCACCTCATCATCCACCACCTGAACGACGGCGTGCTGGCCATGGACCAGCAGGGCCTGGTGCACACCGCCAACCCCGCCGCCCTGCAGTTGCTGGGCTGTGCCCCGGGCCTGCCGCTGCCGTTTGCGCTGGCCGCGCATGCCGGCAACGCACCGCTGTCGGCGCTGGTCGCCCAGACCTTCATCAACGGTGCGCCGCTGGCCGCGGACATGGACCTGGTGCATGCCGGCCAGAGCCCGCTGGGCCTGCATGCGCGCACCTGGCTCACGCTCCCCTTGGCAGGCAACGCCCTGCAAGCGACCGAACCCCTGCCCGCGCAATGGTGCGTGGTGTTTCTGCACGACCTGCGCGAAATGCAGGCCCGGCTGCGCACCGAAAAGCTGGCCGCGATGGGCCGCATGTCGGCCGCCGTGGCGCATGAAATCCGCAATCCGCTGGCCGCCATCACCCAGGCCAATGCCCTGCTGGCCGAAGACCTGACCGATCCCGGCCAGCAACGCCTGAGCCAGATGGTCACGCACAACGCCCAGCGCCTGGCGCGCATTGCCGAGGAGGTGCTGGACATTGCCCGCGTGCAGCAGCAAATCCATGCGGCAGAAGCCTGCGCCCTGCCCCTGGACGCACAGGTCGCGGCCGTCTGGGAAGAATGGCGCGCGCAGGCACCGGCCGGCGCCCAGGACACCGCTTCCCCGCGCCAGGCCCTGGTGCAGCTCGACGCCGCGACGGCACTGGTGGCCTTCGATGCCGAGCACCTGCGGCGCGTGCTGGTCAACCTGCTCGACAACGCCCAACGCTATCGCAGCAGCGCCGCCGACGGCCTGCAGCTGTTGACCGGCCACAACAGTGCCTCCCATCCGCTCGATCCCGTGCCTGCCCAGGGCCCCCAGGTCTGGCTGCAGGTGTGGAGCGATGGCGCGCCGCTCGAGGCTTCGGTGCAGCGCCACCTGTTCGAGCCTTTTTTCTCGTCGCAAAGCCGCTCCAGCGGCCTGGGCCTGTATATCTGCCGCGAACTGTGCGAGCGCTACGGCGCCCGCCTGGGCTACCAGCGCCTGGTGCGCAACACCGCGCGCGGCCCCGTCGAAGGCAATGCCTTCACCCTGGTGTTCTACCCCGCCGCGACCCTGGGCACGCCCTCTTACAGCTTTGACACAATCGTGGTCTGATGCATCCACCCTCCATGACTGACATTGCTGCTTCCATCCTGGTCGTCGATGACGAACCCGACCTGCGCACGCTCTACGAGCTGACCCTGCTGCGCGAGGGCTACCGTGTCGAGACCGCGGACAGCGTGCAGCAGGCGCGCGCGCGGCTGCAGGCCCAGCGCTTCGACGCCGTGCTCACCGACATGCGCCTGCCCGACGGTCTGGGGCTGGAATTGCTGCATGATCTGCGCGCGCAGCAGCGCCCCGAGCGCTGCGTGGTCATCACCGCCCACAGCTCGGCCGACAACGTGGTCGAAGCCTTGCGAGCCGGCGCCTTCGACTACCTGAGCAAGCCCGTGGACCTCAAGCAGTTTCGCGCCGTCGTGGCCTCGGCCGTGCACCGTGCGGCCGAAGGCGGCGGTGCACCGCGCCGCGCGCGCAACGCCGGCCCCACGGCCGACATGGCCGACTCCGAGACCGCGCTGGCGCAGTTGGTGGGCGAATCGCCGGCCATGCGCGCCGTCAAGCAGAACATCCTCAAGGTCGCCAAAGGCATGGCTCCGGTGCTGGTGCAGGGCGAATCCGGCACCGGCAAGGAGCTGGTCGCGCGCGCGCTGCACGCCTGCAGCCACCGCGCCGACGGCCCCTGGGTGGCGGTGAACTGCGGCGCCATTCCCGACAACCTGCTGGAGGCCGAATTCTTCGGCGCACGCAAGGGTTCGTACACTGGCGCCACCCAGGACCGCGGCGGCTACTTCCAGGCCGCGCGCGGCGGCACGCTGTTTCTGGACGAGATTGGCGACCTGCCGCTGGCCATGCAGGCCAAGCTGCTGCGCGCCATCCAGGAGCGGCGCGTACGCCCTCTGGGCTCGACCCAGGAAGAGCCGGTGGATGTGCGCATCGTCAGCGCCAGCCACCGCGACCTGGCCGAAGAAGTGCCCGCCGGGCGCTTTCGCCAGGACCTGTATTACCGGCTCAACGTCATAGAAATCCATTTGCCGCCGCTGCGCGAGCGCCGCGAGGACCTGCCGGCCCTGTGCGAGGTCCTGCTGGCGCGCATCGCGGCCGACACCGGCTGCGCCGTCCCCGTTCTTTCGCCCCAGGTGCTGGAGCAGCTGGCCCAGTTGCCGCTCACCGGCAATGTGCGCGAACTGGAAAACCAGCTGCACCGCGCGCTCACGCTCAGCGAAGGTCAGGTGCTGTCGCTCAAAAGCAGCCCCGCCGACGCCGGCGCGACCTGCCTGGCAGCGGCGCCGGCCAGCCCCGACACCCAGGCCGCGCCCGCCCCCCTGCCCCACGACCTGCAAGCCTGGCTGGACCAGCAGGAGCGCGACATCCTGGTGCGCGCCCTGCACGAGCTGGGCTTCAACCGCACCGCCACGGCCGCACGGCTGGGCATCAGCCTGCGCCAGATCCGCTACCGCATCGCGCGCCTGAACATCACCGCTCCCCATGACAGCGACATTTCCGACAGCTCCGACACCTCCGACCCCGCCGCCGGCTGACTCCGCCACGCCCACCGACAGCGGCTGGGACGGCGGCTGGTACCGGCCCGCCCAGGCCCTGGCTTCGCCCAACTACGGCCTTAGGCCCGAGGGCGCGCAAATCGACCTGGTGGTGCTGCACTCCATCAGCCTGCCGCCGGGCGAGTACGGCACAGGGGCCGTGCAGCAACTGTTCACCAACCAGCTCGACTGGGACGCCCACCCTTATTACCAGGGCATACGCGGCCTGCAGGTCTCGGCGCATTTCTTCATCACCCGCAAAGGGCGGATCTGGCAGTTCGTCGACTGCGATCAACGCGCCTGGCATGCGGGCGCGTCCTGCTGGCGCGGACGCGGCAACTGCAATGACGACTCCATAGGCATAGAACTCGAAGGCCTCGAAGGACTGACGTTCGAATCGGCGCAATACGCAGCGCTGGCCCAGCTGTGCGCCGACCTTGCCGCCCACTACCCCATACGCCATGTGGCCGGCCACGAGCACATTGCCCCGGGCCGCAAGCTCGATCCCGGACCCGGCTTCGACTGGCCACGGCTGCGCGGCGCGCTGTCGGCCGCCGCGCTGGACTGGCCGCCGGGCACTTAAGCCGTTTTTCCGGCAACGTCAATCGGAGTCTGCGTGGGGTCCTGCTTTTTCACCACGCCGGCAAAAAAAATTTCCCGTGCTCGCGGACGCCGCGCTTCGCCGCGAGCCCGCGCGGACACTGGCACTGCCACCGCGCAGGCCCGTATCAGCGCCTCGAAAAGGCCCCGCATTCCTCCTCATCGCCAAGGGTTTCGAGCCCGTTTGGCCCATTCGCCCGAGCCTCCGCGCTACACTAGCACCCGAACCAAAGACACTACCTGTAGTGGTCGAAGCCATCCACAAACACTACATTTAGTGTTAAAAAGTTGTGCACAGCATGTGCACGGCTTGTGGACAAGCTACCTCCGTGCTGACGGCCCTCCACCGCTACAGCGCCATCACTTAAACGCCCAAGAGGAATCCATGCAAGAAGCGTTGAACCCCGTCTCCACTGCGTCCGCCGATGCAGCGACCGCCTCGGCTTCCGAGCAGTATCACGTCATGCGCCGCAACGGCGATGTCGTGGACTTCACGCCGCAAAAAATCTCCGTCGCCGTGACCAAGGCCTTCCTGGCCGTGCGCGGTGCCCAGGGTGCGGCCTCGTCCAGCGTGCGCGAAATGGTGGACGAGCTCACGCAAGGCGTGGTGCGCGCACTGGTGCGCTCGCGTCCAGGCGGCGGCACGTTCCACATCGAAGACATCCAGGACCAGGTCGAACTGGGCCTGATGCGCGGCAGCCACCATGAAGTCGCCCGTGCCTACGTGCTGTACCGCGAGCGCCGCAACCAGGAGCGCGCCGAACAGAAGAAGGCCAGCCAGCCTGCGGCCGCTGCCGCACCGGTGCTGCATGTCACCGATAACGGCCAGCGCGTGCCGTTGGACCAGGCTCGCCTGCTGACGCTGATCGAAGCCGCCTGCAAGGGCTTGAACGCCGACATCCAGCCCGATCCCATCGTGCAGGAAACCCAGCGCAACCTGTACGACGGCATGCCGATCGACGAAGTGTTCAAGGCCGCCATCCTGGCCGCGCGCACGCTGATCGAAAAAGATCCCGACTACACCTACGCCACCGCGCGTCTGCTGCTGCACACCATCGTGCGTGAAGTCATGGGCCGCGATGTCGCGCCCGCCGACATGGGCCAGGCCTATGTCGACTACTTCCCCGGCTTTGTGCAAAACGGTGTCGACAACGAACTGCTCAACCCCGAGCTGCTCAACTACGACCTGCCCCGCCTGGCCCAAGCCCTCAAGGCCGAACGCGACCAGCAGTTCGACTATCTTGGCCTGCAGACGCTGTATGACCGCTACTTCCAGCACGTGCACAAGAAGCGCATCGAGCTGCCCCAGTCCTTCTTCATGCGCGTGGCCATGGGCCTGGCGCTGGGCGAAACCGACCGCAACGCGCGCGCCATCGAGTTCTACGAGCTGCTGAGCTCCTTCGACTTCATGAGCAGCACGCCCACGCTGTTCAACAGCGGCACGCTGCGTTCGCAGCTGTCGAGCTGCTACCTGACCACGGTGCCTGACCACCT
>JAMNYN010000723.1 GCA_023622805.1 Pseudomonadota bacterium
AGGCGTCGAGATAGGGCTGGCCGGCCGCGTCATACAGCCACACGCCTTCGCCACGCACGGGCTGGAAGGGCTGTTCGTAGAACAGACGGTAGGCCGGGCCCAGAAGGCGTGCGCGGCGCGCGAGCATTTCGGCGTTGGGGGTGGATTCAGGCATGGAGTGGCTCCGGGGTGGACAGGCGGCAGGCCGCGTGGATGGCCGACTGCACCTGTTCGGGCGTCAGCTCGGCGCAGGCCGCGAGCCGGGCCCAGGAAACGGCGTTGTTGCGCAGCAGGTAGGGGGCGTTGTCCGGTTCGCGCGCGGCGCGCCAGCCGCTGATGGCGACCACCATGGACAGCCGCGCGCGCACCAGGTCCAGCAGCAGGGCCGTCTCGGCCGCCTGCAGCGGCGAGACCGCGTGGTAGGCCGCGGCGAACGCTGCGATCGAGGCCAGGGCATCGCTGCTCTCGTCGATCTGGTAGGACGCGGCCACGGCCAGGTCGTTGACCAGCGGCCCCTGCACCATGTCGCCGAAGTCCAGGATGCCGGCGACGCGCTCGGTCGCCTCTGGGTCGACCAGCAGGTTGTAGAGGTTGAAGTCGTTGTGTATCGGCTGGCGGCGCAGCGCCGCCAGGTGGGGCTTGGCACGCTGCTCGAAGCTGTCGAGCGCGGCCTCGGCCAGTGCGCGCCGCGCCGGGTCCGCCACATGCACCAGCAGGGGACGCACGCGGTCGGCGCGCTGTATGTCCCAGGGCAGTTCGCGCGCGCCGGCGGGGTGGCTGAGGCTGGCCAGCGCCATGTCCAGCCGCGCCAGCATGCGGGCCACGTTCAGGCGCTGCGCGGCCGAGCGCGGCGCCTGCGGCATGGGCAGGCCTTCGATGTAGCTGAACACGCGGGCCACGCGCGTGCGGCCCGCGGCGTCCTGGATCCGCACCGCGGCCGCGCCCTGGCGGTCGGGCAGCAGGCGCTGCACCGGCAGGTCCGGGTCGGTGGCGGCCAGGTGCAGCAGGGCCTGGGTCTGGAAATCGGCGACAAGCGGGTCTTCGTCCGGGTGCGAGAGCTTGAGCATGCAGCGCGCGCCGCCGCCCGCGGGCGCCAGCAGGAAGTTCGCATCCCGTTCGCCGCTCAGCGGCTGCAGCCGGCCGGTCAGCCCGTAATGCTGGCGCAGCAGGTCGGCGGCCTCATCGGGCTGCACGGGCGCCGGGGGGGCGCTCAGTACCGCGGCTTCGGGCAGGGCCGCGCGGATGGCGGCGTCCAGGTCGTGGGCCATCATGCGGCCTTCTCGAAACCGCCCAGCGCGCTGGCCAGGTTGGGTCCCAGGTCTTCCGACAGATAGCCGCCTTCCTGCACCAGCACGGTGGGCAGGCCCAGGCGGGCGATTTCGCCGAGGATGCGCGCAAAGCCCGCGGTGCTGACGGCCAGCGCCTGGTAGGGGTCGTTCTCGTGCGCGTCCAGGCCCATGGCCACGACCAGCGCGCCGGGCGCGAAGGCACGGATGTTGGCCAGGGCCGTGGCCAGCGCCGCCAGAAAGCCCTCGTCCTGCGTGCCGCGCGCCAGCGGCAGGTTCAGGTTGTAGCCCAGGCCTTCGCCTTCGCCGATCTCGTGCGCATGGCCGGTGAAGAACGGCGTGCAGAAATGCGGGTCGCCGTGCAGCGAGACCGTCAGCACGTCCTTGCGGCGCCAGAAGATGCCTTGCGTGCCGTTGCCGTGGTGCACGTCGATGTCCAGGATGGCCACGCGGTCGTGTTTCTGGCGCAGGTGCTGGGCCGCTATGGCGGCGTTGTTCAGGTAGGTGAAACCGTTGGCGCGGTCGGCGTAGGCGTGGTGGCCCGGCGGGCGGCACAGCGCATAGGCCGCGCGCTCGCCCTCCAGCACCAGTTGCGCGGCGTGCGTGGCCACATGGGCCGACCAGGTGACGGCCTGCCAGGTGTGGCGGCCGATGGAGCAGGCCATGTCGCCCATGTGGTAGCCCGCCTGGCCGACCAGGCTGTCGGGGTAGGTGAAGGGCTGGCCCGGGAAGGGGTGCACGTTGGGAATGACTTCCTCGGACGCGCCGTCGAGCTGCTGCCAGCGCTCCCAGACGGTTTCCAGAAAGCGCAGGTACTGGGGCGTGTGGATGGCCGCGCGCGGACCCGGGCCGTGGTCATCGGGCGCCACGATGCTGTGGCCCTGCTGGCGGGCGGCGTTGAGCAGCAGCGTGCCGCGCTCGGGCTGCTCGTTGCTGCGCTTCATGCGCCCGCGCACGATGAAGTGCTGGGGGTCATGGCCGGTGTGCTGGTCGCTGTAGATGACTTTCATGGGGGCGCTCGGGTTCGGTGGGAAGGGTCGACGGTCGAGTGGATGGGGATCTGTGCGGCGCGCGGCCGGGCTCAGTTCTGCGAGAACAGGCCGCAGGCGTGGGCCTTGGCGTCTTCCAGGTGGAAGCGCAGCGCCTGCTGCACGGCGTCCACGTCGCGCCGCGCCATGGCATGGGCGATGGGGCGATGCGTCTCGGCCAGGGCCTTGAGGTCGCCGTGGGTGCCTTCGCTGAGCGCGAGGAACATGCGCACCTCGGTCTGCAGGTTGTCGAAAAGGCGGTGCAGGTAGTGGTTGCCCGAGAGCGCGCTGATGGTGAAGTGAAAGTCCAGGTCCAGCGCCACGCGCTCCTGGGAGGTCAGCGTCTCGGCGCGCGCCACCATGTCGTCCACGCGCGCGTCGAGCTGGGCCAGCTCGGCGTCGCTGGCGTGCTGGCAGGCCAGCGCGGCGCCCAGCAGTTCGAGCTGGGTGCGGACTTCGTACAGGTCGTTGACCTGCTTGTGCGAGACGGTGCGCACCGTGAAGCCGTGGCGCGGGCGCGAGACCAGCAGGCCCAGGCTTTCCAGGCGGCGCGCGGCTTCGCGCACGGGAGCGCGGCTCACGCCCATCTGCCGGGCCAGTTCGGCTTCGATGATCCGCCCGCCGGGGGCGATGCGGCCCGACAGGATGGCTTCTTGCAGTTGCGCCTCGACCACGCCGACCAGGTCGGGGACCTGGATCGACGTGAAGGCGGAGACAGGCGCGGATTCGGTCCGGCGGGATGTCATGGTGTCTTCCTTACTGTTGCAGCTCGGCCTGAAAGCGCTCCATCGCCCGGGCCAGGCGCGCGAACAGGTCGTCCAGCTCGGTGCGGGTGATGATCAGCGGCGGGCACAGACCGATGCTGTCGCCCATGGCGCGCACGATCAGGCCTTCCTCCAGCGCCAGCTGCGCCAGCCGGTAGCCGGCCTTGTGCTCGGCCGCGAACGGCGTGCGTGCGGCCTTGTCGGCCATGAGTTCGATGGCGCCTATCAGGCCCACGCCGCGCACATTGCCGACACAGGGCTGTGCGGCGAAGGCCTGCAATCCGGCCAGGAAGGCGGGGGCCAGCGCGCGCACATGCGCGAGGATGTGCTGGTCTTCGTAGACCTTGAGCGTCTCCAGCGCCACGGCGCAGGCGACGGGGTGGCCCGAGTAGGTGTAGCCGTGGCCGAAGCTGCCGAGCTTGCCGCTGTGGGCGGCGATGGCGCTGTGCACCTTGTCGTTGACCATCACGGCCGAGATGGGCACGTAGCCCGAGGACAAGGCCTTGGCGCAGGTCAGGATGTCGGGCTGGATGCCGAAGGTGGTCGAGCCGAACATGTTGCCGGTGCGGCCGAAGCCGCAGATCACTTCGTCGGCGATCATCAGCACGTCGTACTTGCGCAGCACGGCCTGCACTTTCTCGAAATAGCCCGCGGGCGGCACCAGCACGCCGCCCGCGCCCATCACGGGTTCGGCGATGAAGGCGGCCACGGTTTCCGGGCCCTCGGCCAGGATGCGTTCTTCGAGCTGCGCGGCCAGGCGCGAGGAGAAGTCCTGCTCGGTCTCGCCGGGCTCGGCGTAGCGGTAGTGGTGGGGGCAGTCCACGTGCAGGAAGCGCGCGGGCGCGGTGGCCAGGGGCAGGTCGAAGTCACGGTGGTTGCCGTCCAGCCCGCCCATGCTGGCCGCGGCCACGGTGACGCCGTGGTAGGCATTGCGCCGCGCGATGATCTTCTTCTTGGCCGGTTTGCCTATGGCATTGTGGTAGTACCAGACCATCTTGGCCGCGCTGTCGTTGGCCTCGGAGCCCGAGTTGGCGAAGAACACGCGCGCCATGGGGACGGGCGCCAGCGCCAGCAGCCGCTCGGCCAGATCGGCCACGGCCACGTTGGTGCGCTGGTTGAAGGTATGGTAGTAGGGCAGGGTCTGCAAGGCCTTGGCGCCGGCGTCGGCCAGCCGCTGGTTGGAGAAGCCCAGCGAGGCGCACCACAGGCCCGACATGCCTTCGACATAGCGCCGGCCCTGGTCGTCGACGACGTGGATGCCGTCGCCCTGGACGATGACCAGCGGCGGCGTCTGCGGCAGCGCGGCGAGGTTGGTGTAGGAGTGCAGGTGGGTGGCGACGTCCTTGTCGGCGGTGCTGCGGTGTTCTGTCATGGGATGTTTTCCTTGGGAGTGTCAGGCGCGGCTGAGCCGGGCCCGGTTGTCGTGGGTCAGTTGCGCAATGGTCTGCGGGCCGGTGCGGGTGGCGATGTGCGGCGTGACGGTGATGGCCGGGTGCTGCCAGAAGGGGTGGCCGTGCGGCAGCGGCTCTTCGACGAAGGCATCGAGCACGGCCGAGGCGATGTGGCCGCTGTCCAGCGCCGCCAGCAGGTCGTCCTGGACCAGGTGCGCGCCGCGGCCGACGTTGACCAGGCGCGCGCCCCGCGGCAACTGCGCGAACAGTTCGGCGTTGAGCAGGCCGCGCGTGTCCTCGGTCAAGGGCAGCAGGCAGACCAGCGTGTCGCAGCCGGCCAGGAACTCGGCACGCGCGGCCTCGCCGTGGAAGGCGGTCATGCCCGCGGGCAGATCGTCCTTGGGGCTGCGGCTCCAGCCGCGCAGCGAATAGCCGATGGCGGTGAGTGCATGCGCGGCGGCCGTGCCCAGCACGCCCAGTCCGGCGATGCCCACGCGGTGCCGGCCCGGCGGCACGATGGGCGCTTCTTTCCAGGTGCTGAGGCGCTGGTGGTCGAGATAGCGGCCCATGTGGCGCTGGCCGTGCACGACGGCCCAGGCGACGTAGGCATTCATGCCGGCGGCCATCTCGGGATCGATGATGCGGCAGACCGGTACGTCGGGCAGCGTGGCGTCGCGCGTGATGTGGTCGGTGCCCGCGCCTACCGACTGCACCAGGCGCAGGCGCGGCATGCGCGCCAGCAGCCCTGGCGGCGGCGACCAGCAGACCACGGCGTCTATGTCTTCCAGTGCGCCGAGCTGCTGCACCTGGGTGTCGGCCCGGCGCAATTCGGCGCAGGGGAACTGCGCGCGAAAGGCCGGCAGCAGGTAGTCCATGGCGATCTGGTCGGAGACCAGTGCAATACAGGGCTTCATGCCGCCACCTGCATCGTCTGTACGGCGTCGGAGGTCAGCCGCGGCTGGGCCTCGATCAGGGTGCGCGTGTAGGCGTGCTGCGGGTTGGCCAGCACCTTGGCGGTCTCGCCGTATTCGACGATCTGGCCGCGCTGCATGACGGCGATGTGGTCGCACATCTCGCCGGCCACGCGCAGGTCGTGGGTGATGAAGACCATGGCCAGCTGGAAGCGCTGGCGCACTTCGGCGAACAGCTTCAGCACCTGGGCCTGGACCGAGACGTCCAGCGCGGAGACGGGCTCGTCGGCCACCAGCAGCTGGGGCTCCATGGCCAGGGCCCGGGCGATGCCTATGCGCTGGCGCTGGCCGCCGGAGAACTCATGGGGAAAGCGGTTCGCCGCCTCCGGCCCCAGGCCCACCAATTGCAGCAGCTCGATGGCGCGGGCCATGGCCTGGTCCTTGGGCAGGCCTTGCGCGATCGGGCCCTGGGCGATGGCCGCGCCTATGCGGTGGCGCGGATTCAGCGAAGCGTAGGGGTCCTGGAACACCATCTGAATCTTGCCTTGCGACTGCGCGCGGAACTGCGCACCCGACTGCAAGGCGCGGCCCTGGAACAGCACGCGTCCGCTGTCGAACGGCGTCAAGCCGACGATGCAGCGGCCCACGGTGGACTTGCCCGAACCGGACTCGCCGACCAGGCCCAGGGTCTCGCCGCGGCGCAGATCGAAGGACAGGTCCCGGGCCGCCTCGACGCGCCGCCCCTTGCGCAGCAGGCTGCCGCCGGTGACATAGGTCTTGTGCAGGTTTTCCACTTGCAGCACGCGGTGCGCATCGCGCTCGGTGGCCCGCGCGGGCATGCGGCCCTGCGGAATGGCGCCGATCAGCTTGCGCGTGTAGGCATGCTGTGGTCGCGCCAGCACGGCCGCGGCCGGGCCGGCCTCGACGATCTGGCCGGTCTGCATGACCACGACGTGGTCGGCGATCTCGGAAACCACGCCGAAGTCGTGGGTGATGAACAGCACGGCCGTGCCCTTGCGCTGCTGCAGCTCGCGGATCAGTTTCAGGATTTGGGCCTGCGTGGTCACGTCCAGCGCGGTGGTGGGCTCGTCGCAGATCAGCAGGGCCGGTTCCATGACCAGCGCGCAGGCGATGACCACGCGCTGGCGCTGGCCGCCGGACAGGCGGAACGGGTAGGAGTCGATCAGCAGCTCGGGGTCGGGCAGGCCGACGTCGGCCAGCGCCGCGAGAATGCGCTGGCGCTTCTCGGCGGCCGGCAGGCGTACATGGGCGTCGAACACTTCGGCGATCTGTTCGCCTATGCGCATGACCGGGTTCAGCGCGGCCATGGGCTCCTGGAAGACCATGCCCATGCGCCGGCCGCGCAGCGTGCGCAGCTGTTGCTCGTTCAACTGCAGCAGGTCCTGGCCGTCGAGCAGGATGCGGCCGGCCACCGGCTCCACATGCGGGCGCGGCAGCAGGCCCATGATGGCGTTGGCGATCATGGACTTGCCCGAGCCCGATTCGCCGACCACGCACAGCGTCTGGCCCGGCATCAGCTGCAGCGAGGCGCCCTGCACGGCGAGGGCGCGGTCGGCGCCCGCGGGCAGGCGGATGTCCAGTCCTTCGATTTCCAGCACGGGTGTTGGCAGGTGTTCCATCTTCATTTGCCTCTCCCGTCGGCGCGTGCGTTCAATCCATCGTTCAGGCCTTCGCCCACCAGGTTCAGCGCCAGCACGGTCATCAGAATGGCCACGCCCGGAAACACGGCCATCCACCAGGCCTGGCGCAGCACCGAGCGCGCCGAGCCGACCATGTAGCCCCAGCTCATCTGGTTCGGGTCGCCCAGGCCCATGAAGCTCAGGCTCGATTCGAGCAGGATGGCCGTGGCGATCATCAGCGAGGCCATGACCACGATGGGCGAGGCCGCGTTCGGCAGGATCTGCGTCAGGATGATGCGCGGCGTGGACTGGCCCGCGAGCTCGGCGGCGGCCACGAAATCGCGTTGGCGCAGCGTCAGGAATTCACTGCGCACCAGCCGCGCGACCGGCGGCCAGGAGACGATGGCGATGGCCGCGACGATGGAGCTTATCGAGGGCTGGAAGATCGCCACCAGCACGATGGCCAGCGCAAAGCTGGGAACGGCCTGGAACAGCTCGGTGAAGCGCATCAGCAGCGCATCGACCCAGCCGCCGAAGTAGCCCGCCACCGCGCCCACGCCGACGCCGATCAGCAGCGACACCAGGGTGGAGACCACGCCGATCAACAGCGAGACGCGCGCACCGGCGACGATGCCCGACAGGATGTCGCGGCCCATGGTGTCGGTGCCCAGGAGCATGCCGGGCTCGGCCATCGGGGCCTGGAAAGGCGCGCCTGCCATGTCCCAGGGATCGAACTGCGCGATCCATGGGCCCACGGCCACGAGCAGCGCCACCAGCGCCAGCACGATGAGGCCGAACACGGCGCCCTTGTTGCGGCAAAAGCGCCGCCAGAAGTTGCTTTTCATGAAGGGCTCCTCAACTCAATTCAATGCGTGGATCGACCACCGTGTAGACGAAATCGGTGATCAGGTTGAACAGCACCGCCATCGCCGCCGTGAACAGGAAGCAGCCCAGCAGCAGGTTGTAGTCGCGCTGCACCAGGGCGTCGAACATCAAGCGCCCTATGCCGGGCCAGGAGAACACGGTCTCGGTCAGCACGGCGCCGCCAATCATTCCGCCGGCCTGGATGCCGGCCAGCGTGACCACCGGCAGCAGCGCGTTGCGCAGGATGTGCTTGCGCTGGATGCGGCCGGGGTGCACGCCCTTGGCGCGCGCCGTCTTCACGAAGTCCATCTGCGCGACTTCGAGCATGGAGGCGCGCGTCATGCGCGCATAGACCGCCATGTAGAACAGGGCCAGCGTCAGCGCGGGCAGCAGCAGGTGCCGGGCGATGTCGAGCACCTTGTCCATGCCGTGCAGGTCGGCGCCGACGGTGAAGAAACCGAAGGCCGGCAGCCAGTCGAGCTGCACGGTGAAGACCAGCACGGCCATCATCGCCAGCCAATACAGCGGCGTGGCGTAGAACACCAGCGCCACCACGGTGATGACGCTGTCCACGGCCTTGCCCGCGTGGCGGCTGGCCAGCGCGCCCAGGCCGACGCCGAAGACCAGCGACAGCACGAAGGCAGTGCCGGTCAGCAGCAGCGTGGCGGGCAGCCGCTCGAGGATGAGGTCGACCACGGGCTGCTGCTGGCGGTAGGAAAAGCCCAGGTCCAGCTGCAGCACATGGCCCAGGTAGTTGGCCAGCTGCGTGGGCAGCGGCTTGTCCAGGCCGAACTGCTCGCGCAACTGGGCCACGAACTGCGGGTCGGAGGCCCCCGCTTCGCCCGCCATGATGGACACCGGGTCGCCCGGCGCCGCGCGCACCAGCATGAAGTTGACGGTCGCGATCAGCAGCAGGGCCAGCAGGCCTTGCAGGATTCGCACGGACATGAACTGGAGACGTTTCATGGCGGACCCCGTTCAGGCGAGCTTCAAGCGGCCCAGACCGTCGTGCAGGCCTATGCCCGAGCTGACGATGTTCTGGATCTTGTTGCGGTACAGCGTGGGGAAGTTGATCTCGTGCAGCCAGACCACGGGCACCTCGTCCACGAGGATCTTCTGCACCTCCTGGTAGATGGCGCGGCGCTTGGCCTGGTCGCCCTCGCGCGCACCGGCGGCGAACAGCTCGTCGACCTTGGGGTTGACGTAGCCGCCCACGTTGTTGAAAGGCGAACCCTTGGCGATGTTGTGGCTGGTGTAGTTGCGGCCCACGCCCAGCGCCGGGTCGCCGTACTGGTAGACGTAGGTGAAGGCCAGGTCGAAGTCCCACTCGTTGTTGCGCTGGTTCCAGCCGGCCACGTCGGTGGCGACCATCTCGACCTTGATGCCGGCCTGCGTCAGGTTCTGGCGCACGATCTCGGCCTGGCGCTGCCAGGACTCGCCGTAGGGCAGGGGCAGCAGGCGCAGCGTCTCGCCCTTGTAGCCCGACTCGGCCAGCAGCTTCTTGGCCTTGGCCAGGTCGCGCGGGTACTTGGCAACGTCGCTGCTGTAGTGCGCGATATGGCTGTTGAACGGGCCGGTGGCGGGCGTGGCGAAACCGTACCAGGCGATCTTGGCCATGGCCTCGCGGTCGATGGCGGTCCACAGGGCCTGGCGGAACTTGAGGTTGTTCATCGGCGCCGAGCGGTTGTTGATCCACAGCCAGCTGTGCGGCGCGAAGAACTCCCAGCCCTTGGTGGTCACGGCCGCGCCCGGCAGCTTGGACAGACGGGCCACGTCGAAGTATTCGACCGTGCCGCCCGGTGCGATGTCGACCTTGCCCGATTCGAAGGCGGCGGCGCGCGAGGCGGCGTCCGGGATCACGTGGAAGTACACGCTGTCCACGGTGACGGCGCCGTCCACGTGGTACTGCGGGTTGCCGATCAGATGGATGTACGAGCCCTTGACCCATTCCTTGAACTTCAGCGGGCCTGTGCCTATGGGCGTGGCATTGGCCGGGTTGGTCTGGAAGTCCGTGCCCTCGTAGACATGCTTGGGCACCATGGGCATGGTGCCGTTCTCGAACAGGCCCATGAAGGGGCCGAAGGGCTGCTTGAGCTTGAACTCCACGGTCAGCGGATCCAGCGCCTTGACGGACTCGAACTGCTCCAGGCTGGCGCGAAAGCGCGCATGGGTCTTGCGCAGGAATACGTCGCACGAGAACACCACGTCGGCCGCGGTGAACGGCTTGCCGTCATGCCATTTCACATTGGGCTTGAGCTTGAAGACGTAGGTTTTGCTGTCCGGGCTGACGGTCCAGGAGGTGGCCAGCTGGGGCTGGGGTTCGAGCTTCTCGTTGTAGCGCAGCAGGCCTTCGTAGATGTTGCCGGAGATCAGCTGGGTCGGGCCGTTCTGCACGATGCCCAGCATCAGGCCGGACGGTTCGGGCTGGACCAGCACGTTGACCACGCCCTTCTTGGCTTGGGACAGCGCATGCAGAGGGACTCCGGCGATCGACAGACCGAGGGCGGCGGAGCTGGCTTGAATCAGGTGGCGGCGTTTCATGGGGGCAGTCCTTGTAGGTGGGATGTGGGACGGGCGCTCAGGCGCGGAACGAGGTGGGGGTGGGAGGCTCCAGCCGCTGCAGCAGGGCGCGCCATTCGCGGGCGTAGGGGTCGGTGGGGGCGGACGCCAGGCGGTTGGTGTCGCCGCTGGCGTACTGGCGTGCGGTCAGCTCGCAGACGGCCTCCGGCACGGGGTTCACGGGCTGGCCCATGCCCTGGACGGCCACCTGCACGCGGCAGGCGCGCTCCAGGTTGTGCATCAGGATGAAAGCCTCGGCCACGCTGCGGCCCAGCGTCACCAGGCCGTGGTTGCGCAGGATCAGCGCGCGCTGCGTCGGGCCCAGGTCGGCCACCAGGCGCTCGCGCTCGGCGTGGTCCAGCGC
>JAMNYN010000175.1 GCA_023622805.1 Pseudomonadota bacterium
ATGGTGGGCGGTGACCATGGCTTCGGGAATGGTCGCGGCCTCCACATCGCTCAGGCTGTCCGGCACCTTCATGGCCATGCCCGCATCCATGCGCGCGAACTGTGCGTAAGCGCCGCCGCCGACAATGCCCATCACCCGCTCGCCCAGGGCAAAGCCTTGCACCTGCGGCCCCATGGCGACCACCTCGCCGGCCAGCTCCAGCCCGATGACCGCGTCCGAGTCGCCAAACCCGGGCGTGGGACCGTACTTGCCCTGGCGCCAGTTGAGCTCCGCCCGGTTCAGACCGGCGGCACGCACCCGCACCAGCAAATCATGGGGCCGCAGCTGCGGCAAAGGCAGCTGCGCTGCACGCAAGACCGAAGGCGAGCCGAATCCGTCGTGGACGATGGCCTGCATGGTGGAAGGCAAGGGGGTGAACGTAGTCATGGGGTGTCTCAGTCTCTGTGGCGCCGCATCGCGCAGCGGGCAAAGTCTACAGCGAGATCACCGCCCCCCAGGTCTTGGCGGCGCGCACGAAAAAACCCTCTTGAATCAAGGACTCAAGAGGGTTCTGAATTTGGTGGGTAATACATGGTTCGAACATGTGACCCCTGCCGTGTGAAGGCAGTGCTCTACCACTGAGCTAATCACCCTTTTGCTGGGATATACAAGGCAGCTTCGCAGCGCGCTCCCGTATATCCCAGTCAAGCTGTCGATTATATCACCATTGAAAGTGACGTTTTGAGAAAAACGGGCAATTTCCGCCATGCCCCGCGCGGCGTTCGTCTGTATCAGGTCAAAATCAGGCACCTGCATGCTGGCAGGACTTTTGAATTTCGCCGGGCTCATTGCAAGCTACGAACGGAGACGCCTGGATGGATATCAACCTCATCAGAAATTTTGTCGACATTGTCGATGCCCGCAGCCTCAGCGAAACGGCCCGGCGCAGAGACATCACCCGCTCCAAAGTCAGCAAGGAACTCAAGGCGCTGGAAGCGTCCATGGGGGTGACCTTGCTGCACCGCACCACCCGCAGCATTTTGCTGACAGCCGCCGGCGAGATCCTGTACGCCCATGGGCGCAGCATCATCCAGGAAGTCGAGTCGGCCCAGGGCGCCATCGATGCCTTGCAGCAGGTGGTGACCGGCACCGTGCGCCTGAGCATCCCCACCGGGCTGGGCGAGCTGTACCTGGCCGAAATGCTGGTGGGCTTTCACAAGCGCTACCCGCAAGTGCATATACGGGTGCTTTTCTCCAACCGGGTGAGCGACTTGATGAGCGCCGAAATCGACGTCGCCGTGCGCCTGGCCAAGGATATCAATGAACACCTGGTGGCCCGCGACCTGGGCGCCGTGGAGTTCGGTCTGTATGCGAGCAGGGACTTCGCCAAGGCGAACCGCTTTCAGGTGCCCACCGATATCCCGCACGGCGTACTGCTGACACCGCCGGGCGACGGGCGCACCTACGCCATCACGGTGAGAACCCAGACCCAGGAAATCCCGCTGAAATGCGAGCCCTACCTCACCAGCGAGCATTTCCCCTTTCTCAAGCAGTCCATGCTCATGGGCTGCGGCGTGGCGGCCTTGCCGTATTACATGGTCGAGAACGAGTTGCGCTCGGGCGCCGTGCAGCGGGTCTGCCCGGACTGGTGGGTCACCGGCCTGGGCGACAGGCTGTTCATCGTCACCGTGGAAAACCGCCGCCCCTCTCAGGCCGTCAAGGTCATGACGGATTTTCTGAAGACCAATCTCATGCGCTTTGTGCAATAGGCGTAGATCTTCTCAGCTCTCAGCTCTCGCACTACCCGTAGCCTATGAAACTGGCGTGCTCCACGCCTGGGGGCACCGAGCAAGCGCCGTCGCGCAGTAAAGGTGCCGTCCCCCTCCACCGCAGGATGAGAGGGGGAAGCGACGTAAGTCGCTCAGGGGGTGCTTCTCAGTTTTCCAGCACGATGCTGTTGTCGGCAATCACTTTGCGCCACATCACGCCATCGGACTTCAGGAAGGCATCGAGTTCCGCCAGCGATTGCGGCTTCTGGGCCACCAGGTATTGCTTGGCCAGGGTGGCGGCGAACTCCGGGTTTTGCATCACCACATCCACGGCGGTCTGCAGGCGGGTCTTCACGGCGCCCGGCGTGGCCGAAGGCACGGAAACACCGAACCAGGTCGAGGCCTTGAAGCCAGGAAAGCCCGATTCCGCAATGGTCGGCGTTTCCGGCAGAAACTGCGAGCGGGC
>JAMNYN010000268.1 GCA_023622805.1 Pseudomonadota bacterium
CTTGTCGGTCTCCAGCGTGGCCGGGCCCAGCACTTCGGACAGCGTGCCGTGCATCACCCGGCGGTTGAACTCCAGCTGCCAGCCCCGCTCCTGCGCATGCACATAGCCCACGGCGCGCCACAGGTCCTGCGGCGACTGGGCCGCGATGTGCGTCACATCGGCCGCGTCACGGCGCACCTGCACCGTCTGCTCCAGGCCCGCCACGCCCAGCTTCCCGTCGAGCTGCGCCTGGGTACGCAAGGCGTAGACCGCCAGCACACTGCCCGCCAGCAGGGCCAGTCCCACCAGCGCTGCCGCGCCCCCGCCCAGCGCTTTCGCCCCGCTCCATCGACCCATGGCTGTCTCCTGTTGTTCGGCTTATAGAGGTTTGTAACTTGCGTGCGATGACACCACAGTCCCGCCTGCCCCACAATCGGGAGATATTCCTTTTTTGCGCAAGCTGTATGTGGCCTTTCGACTTCTTCAAAAAACTCAGCCGCGACCCTGACGTTGGCCAGACCCGGGGTGACTACATCGGCTGCTATCTGCTGGGCACCGAAACTCCGGGCCAAAGTGACACCAGCTACCACTCGCTGGCCACCACGCGCGAAGCGCTGCTGGCCGATGCCCGCGCCTTCCTGCAAGGCTTTCTGCAGGAGCACCCAGAGCTGCCGCAGGCCGAACGCGAGGCACTGCAGTCCCTGCTTGACCACCTCGAAGAGCGCATTGACGCCCACCTGGCCGGCGACACCCACCTGCCGCTGGCCGTGCAAGGCGGCAGCCATCTGTTCCTGCGCCCCGGCATGCGCGCGCGCAAGAAGGAAAAGGGGCGCTATCTGGAGTAAGGCGGCTGGACGGCAGGGCTCACGCCGTGAGCCGGCTTTGCAGTACCCACACCCCTGCCGGCGGGGCATTGCGCCACACCGCGCAGACCTTGAGCCAGCGAAAATCCGCCGAGGCCGTAAAAGGGGCCTGGGGCAGATAAGTGAACTGGACCAGGCGCGAGCCAGGCACCCGGCGCAGAAAGCGCTCTATGCTGGCCTGGGTGTCCTCGCGCAGGTCCTGCGGCAGCGAGCGAAAAGGCAGGCTGGACACCACGGCCGCCGGATCGGAATACTCGAGACCGTTGAGCACCTCATGCGCGCAGTCCTGGCGCACATCCAGACCCGCGAATCGGGCCCTGAGCGTTTGCGCCAGGGCAGGCTGTATTTCGACGGCCACCAGCGAGGCCTGCGGCAGGCGCTTGCGCAGCTCTCGCGTGACCGGCCCCGTGCCCGCGCCCAGTTCCACGACATGTTGCACGTGGCCAGCGGCCCGGACCATCTCCAGCGCCAGGTAGCGCGACGAGGGCATGACCGCGCCGGTCAGGCCCGGTGTTCTCAGCAGGTGTGACAACAGCGACGACATCGCCACAGTATGCGCCTGACCGCGGTCGCCCTGGCTTACGCCACGGCGCTCTCGCTGACGGCCCGCAGCAGCGTCAGCAGCAAACCGTTCAACGGCGTGCGCACGCCCAGCTCCTGCCCCCGCGCGACGATCGCGCCCGTGAGTGCTTCGACTTCCAGCGCGCGCCCGGTCAGTCGATCGAAAGACATAGAAGTGCCGGCGTCGGGCGGATAGGTCAGCAGCGTGCGCATGATGGCCGCCGGTTCGTCGGCCGTGAGCCGGGCACCGTCTGCCCGGCCCACGCTGGCCGCTTCTTCCAGGATGTCCAGGCACAGGGCTGCGATGTCCGCGCGCCGGAACACCACCTGGCGCTGCAGCGTCAAGGCCGTGACCGGGTTGGCCACGGCATTGATCAGCAGCTTGCGCCAGGCCAGGGTCGCCAGATCGTCGGTCCGCAGGAGACGCATGACCGAGCCCTCGAGCAGGGCCACGAAAGCCCGGCCGTCGGCGCTGTCCTCCACGGCCATTTCGTACTGGCCGGCCGGGCGCAGGCGCATGCGGTCAGGCGCCATGCGCTCGCCGTTGTAGTAGACGATGGTCGGAACGACCCGCGCATCGCCGATGAAGGGTCCCACACGCTGCGCATGGCCTATGCCGTTTTGCAGCACCGCGACGCGCGTTCCGGCAGTGCACAACCGGGCGAGCCAGGGCGCCACCGAAGCCGTCTGGTGCGCCTTGGTACAAAGCAGCACCCAGTCCACCGGCGTGGCCTGGGCCGGATCGGTCAGTGCCCGCATGGGCAGGTCCAGCGTGCCCTGGGGCCGCTGCACGCTCAGCCGCTGCAGCGGCTCGCGCACGCAGACCACCACCTCATGGCGGCCCAGTGCGGCAAGCTCCGCCGCCACCACGCCACCGATGGCGCCCAGGCCCAGCACGGCGATGCGCGCCATGCGGCTATCTTCGGGCGGCATCAGTGTGTATGGCCCCAGTAGATCAGCGCGTCGCGCCCTTCCACCGACAGCGACACCTTGGCGCCCATGGGCAGCAGCACCTTGGTGTCCACATGGCCGAAAGGCAGGTTCGTGAGCACGGGCGCCTGGATCTGCGTGCGCAGCCAGTTCACCACGCTTTGCAGCTTGAAACCCTTGTCGTGCGTGGCCAGCTTGTACTCGGTGAACTGCCCCAGCACCACGGCCTTTTGCTTGGCCAGCACGCCGGCGTAAAGCAGTTGGGTCAGCATGCGCTCGACGCGGAACGGATGCTCGCCCACGTCTTCGAGGAACAGGATGCCGCCGTCCACATCGGGCAGATAAGGCGTGCCGACCAGCGAGGCCAGCATGGCCAGGTTGCCGCCCCACAGCGTCGCGTCCTGCACATAGATCTCGGGCACGGCCGGCGCGCCGTCGGCGCCCGGTGCTTCCTTGTGCATGCGCCAGCCGCTGCCTTCGCCATGGCCCGACAGCAGGTCTTCGAAGCAGTCGAGCATGATGTCGTCCGGCCCGTCGGCCGCGCCGAAGTCGGCGGTGAGCACCGGGCCGGCCCAGCTGCGCGCGCCCGTGCGGGCCAGCAGCGCGCACTGGAAGGCCGTGAAGTCGCTGAAACCGACAAACTCCGTGCCGCGCTCGACCGCCTTGGCCACGGCGGCGTAATCGATCTGCGACAGCAGGCGGCCCAGGCCGTAGCCGCCGCGCGAAATCAGCGCCACGTCGGCGCCGCTGGCGGCCGCGCGGTGGATGGCGGCCAGGCGCGTGGCATCGTCCCCCGCGAAACGCGTGTGCACGGCCAGTGCATCGGCATCGACTTCGACTTCATGGCCCTGGGCCTTGAGCCGGGCAATGCCACGCTTGAACGCCGGCTTGTCGCGCACGGCGCTCGACGGCGAGTAGATGTAGATGTGGCGCGGGCCCTGCGCATGCGCAGGGCCGCAGCAGTTGCCGTCGGCGTCGTGCACGTGGTCTGCATGGTCATGGGCGTGGGCGTGATCCGCGTGACCGTGGTGGTGCGTGGGGTCGGTGCAGCCGGCCGCCGCGTGGGCATCACAGGTCGCCGCAGCGGATGGCTGGTTTTTCTTGGTAGAGGGCGTCGAAGACAAGGCATTCAGGCTGCCATGCAGCCTGCTCCGGTAAAACAGGGGCAAGGGGCGGCGCGTGCGCAGGCCCCTAGGATGGGCTGAAGTATTCCACAGCCTGCAAGGCCACGTCCGCGCGGGGTTCTGGAACAAACTGACCCCAGGCGGGCAAGGCCGCTGGCGGCACGCAGCCGCGCCGGCCTGAGGCCAATGCCTGCGCATCCGCCAGCGCCAGCGCCAGGCCGGGCCCCGCCAGGCCGGGCCCATCCGCATGCCAGAAATCGCGGGCAGCGCCCAGCCAGGCCGCCTCCTGCGCGCTGCCCCCGGCCACCGCGCCGGCCCGCAGCGCCGCGCGGTGGCCCGCGTCGGGAAACGGCGCGTCATAGGCGCACGCATCTTCAGCCGCCGGCTTGCGTGCGGGCCCCGTGCCGAGCAGCAGCCCCCCGATAAAACGCGCGGGCGCTGCCTGCGCCAGGCTCAGGCCCAGCGGGGCCGCTGCACCCTGCACCACCAGCACGCAACGCTGCAGGTCGCACTGCTGCAGCAGATCGAGCAGGATCTGCCGGTGGGTTTCCAGTGTGTGAAACCCCGCCTTCTTGGGTTTGTCGCTTTTGCCAAAGCCGATCAGATCCGGCGCCACCACCCGGTGGCCCGCGGCCAGAAATACCGGCAGTTGGTGGCGGAACCAATAACTCCAGACGGGCGCGCCATGCAGGCACAGCCAGGTCAGCGGCGCGTCCACCGGGCCTTCGTCGAGGTAGTGCAGGCGCAGGCCTTGCAGGCTGGGCCAGTCGCTGGCATAGCGCGGCGCCCAGGGGTAACCGGGCAGATCGGCAAAACGCGCATCGGGCGTGCGCAGCGCATCGTCGCGCAGCGGATGGGCGGCCTTGGCGGCGGCCTGGTTCTGGCGGCGCCGCTGCTGGAAGAACTGCGCCAACAAGGCGCTGCACTCATCGGCCAGCACGCCGCGCACGATTTGCGTGTGGTGGTTCAGCCGCGGCTCGGCGAACAGGTCCAGCACCGAGCCCGCGGCCCCGGTCTTGGGCTCGGCCGCGCCGTAGACCACACGCGCCACGCGCGCATGCAGGGCCGCGCCGCTGCACATGGCGCAGGGCTCCAGCGTCACATACAGCGTGCAGCCGTCGAGCCGGTAATTGCCCAACTGCCGGGCGGCATCGCGCAAGGCATTGATTTCGGCATGGGCCGTAGGGTCCAGCGAGCCCACGGGCGCATTGCCGCCCCGGCCCACAATGACGCCGTCGCGGACCACCACCGCGCCCACGGGCACTTCGCCGGCCTCGGCCGCCGCGCGCGCCTGGGCCAGGGCTTCGCGCATCCAGGCTTGGTCATTGCTCAGGGATTCCATCCAACTCTCTTTTATGCGCTGACGTCGCAGCGATAGGTTTCGACCGCGCACAGCGGCAGCGCCATCCTAATCCAGGCTGGCCAGGTGAAACCCCGTAGTGGGCCCCCGCAGCGTCCCCAAAATCGGGGTTGTAGGGCTGGACCTACCCAACTGCCTTTTTTTTAAGCATTGCGTCACAAGCCAATGCTGGCGCGGCTTTGCCGGGTTACCCGGGGAGTTTTCCACAGATCCGTCCACATGCCGCGGGGATAAAACCGCGCTGCAATCATGTTTTTTACTGGACGAAAACACATACCCAACACCGCCATCCCCTGGCCTTGGTCTGATAGGCATATGCACATAGCGAAATCTTGGTTGGCCTCAGCCGCCGCCCTGCCGACAATGGGCCGCTGACCCAACGGCGTGCCCTGCGCGCCCTCATTGCCATAATCCAGGAGACATTCCCATGCGCATCGAAACCCAGGCCGTGCACGCCGGCTACCAGATCGACCCGACGACCAAGGCCGTGGCCGTGCCCATCTACCAGACCGTGGCCTATGCGTTCGACAGCGCCCAGCACGGTGCCGACCTGTTCGACCTGAAAGTGCCGGGCAACATCTATACGCGCATCATGAACCCGACCAACGACGTGCTGGAAAAGCGCGTCGCGGCGCTGGAAGGCGGGATTGCGGCGCTGGCCGTGGCCTCGGGCATGGCGGCCATCACCTATGCCATCCAGACCATTGCCGAAGCCGGCGACAACATCATTTCGGCCACGCAGCTCTATGGCGGCACCTACAACCTGCTGGCCCACACCCTGCCCCAGCAAGGCATCACCACCCGTTTTGCCGACGCGCGCGAACCGGCCAGCTTCGCCGCCTTGATCGACGACAAGACCAAGGCCATCTTCGTCGAGTCCATAGGCAATCCTCTGGGCAATGTGACCGATATCGCCGCGCTGGCCGCCGTGGCCCATGCCCACGGCGTGCCGCTGATCGTCGACAACACCGTGCCCAGCCCCTACCTGCTGCGCCCCATAGAGCACGGCGCCGACATCGTGGTGCACTCGCTGACCAAGTACCTGGGCGGCCATGGCAACAGCGTGGGCGGTGCCATCGTCGACAGCGGCAAGTTCCCCTGGGCCGAGCACGCCAAACGTTTTCCGCGCCTGAACCAGCCCGATCCCAGCTACCACGGCGTGGTCTACACCGAAGCCCTGGGCCCGGCGGCCTTCATCGGCCGCGCGCGCGTCGTGCCCCTGCGCAACACCGGCGCCGCGCTGGCGCCGCTCAACGCCTTCCTGATCCTGCAAGGCATAGAGACCCTGGCCTTGCGCATGGACCGCATCTGCGACAACACGCTGGCCGTCGCCAAGGCGCTGCAAGCCCACCCCAAGGTCGAATGGGTGCGCTACGCCGGCCTGCCCGACCATCCCGACCATGCGCTGGTGCAGCGCCAGATGGGAGGCCGGGCCTCGGGCATTCTGTCCTTCAGCCTCCGAAACAGCGACAGTGACGCGCGCGCCGCCGGCGCCCGCTTCCTCGACGCCTTGCAGCTGTTCACGCGCCTGGTCAACATCGGCGACGCCAAGTCGCTGGCCACCCACCCAGCGTCAACCACGCACCGCCAGCTCGACGCCAAGGAACTGGCCCAGGCCGGCGTGAGCGAAGGCATGGTGCGGCTGTCGGTCGGCATCGAGCACATCGAAGACCTGTTGGCCGACCTGGAACAGGCACTGGGTAAGGTCTAAACACCCCCTGAGAGGCTTCGCGGCAGGGGCCGCCCCCCTCTTCCCCCTCTCATCCTTCGGTGGAGGGGGGCGCCCGGCCAAGGGACGGCACCCTCGGTGCGGGGCGGCCCTTCCTCGGTGCCCCTGTGCTGGGGCACGCCAGTTTCAAGCATCCCTGGCTAATCGCAGGCCGGCAAATTGCCAGCAGGCGCCGGCCGGAAAGAAGTTGCGGTAGCTGGGCCGCAGATGGCCGGACGGCGACGCGCAGGATCCGCCGCGCAGCACGTACTGGTTGACCATGAACTTGCCGTTGTATTCGCCCACGGCCCCTTCCGCCGGCCTAAAGCCCGGGTAAGGCGCGTAGCTGGACTGCGTCCATTCCCAGACTTCGCCGGCCCCCATGCTGTCCTCGGACCCAGCGCGGGGGTGCAGGCGCTGCACTCCCGCCTCGGGCGCCCAAGCCCACTGCACGGCCGCGCATTCCCATTCGGCTTCCGTCGGCAGGCGCGCGCCAGCCCAGCGCGCATAGGCGTCAGCTTCGTAATACGACAGGTGCACGACGGGCTGCGCCGACTGCAAATCCTGCAGGCCGTACAGGCTGAATTCGGCCCAGCCGCCTTGCGGTCTGCGCTGCCAGTACAGCGGCGCCGTGCGGCCCTGGGCCTGCAGCCAATCCCAGCCTTCGGCCAGCCAGTGCGCTGACCGGGCATAGCCCCCGGCCTCGACGAAGGCCTGGTACTCGGCATTGCTGACCGGGCGCGAGGCCAGCGCGCAGGCGCACAGATAGACCCGGTGCCGCGGCAACTCGTTGTCGAACGCAAAGCCCGCGCCCGCATGGCCGATTTCGCGCAGACCGGCCACCAGCGGCAGCCAGCGCATGCCGGCCGACGCCTCGGCCGACCGCTGTGCCCCGCACGCATAGGCGGGCAGCAAGGGGTTGCAAGACAGCAGGTGCTTGATGTCGGTGAGCATCAACTCCTGGTGCTGCTGCTCGTGCTGCAAGCCCAGTTCCACCAGCGCATGCAGCCGCGGCGCGCAGGGTCCGGCCAGCAACGCCTGCAGGCGCGCATCGACCTGGGCGCGGTAGTCCAGCACCTGCGTCAGCCCGGGCCGGGTGATGAGGCCGCGCTGTGCCCGGGGGTGGCGCGAGCCGACGCCGTGGTAGTAGGAATTGAACAGCTCGCGAAACGCGGGATGGAAAGGCACGAAACCGGGCTCGAACGCTTCGAGCACAAAGGTCTCGAAAAACCAGGTGGTATGGGCCAGATGCCATTTCACCGGACTGGCATCGGCCATGGACTGCACGCAGCAGTCCTCGGCCGACAGCGGCGCGGCCAGTGCCAGGCTGGCCTGGCGCACCTGGGCATAGGCCTGGGCTAGTACATTCTCTGGCGCAACCATTACGGCCCTATCCATGGCACTTGCACCGTCCACGCCCCACGCAACTGGCGCGGCCCAGCTCAGGGGCAGCGAGGAAGGGCCGCCCCGCACCGAGGCTGCCGTCCCCCTCCCGCGCAGCGAGAGAGGGGGAAGCGACGAAGTCGCTCAGGGGGTGCTCAAGCTCGCGCATGGATCACCGCAAACCAGTCATGCTCGTCCGTCCAGGTCGTGCAGGCCTTGAAACCCGCCTGGCTGAGCATCTGCATGAACAAGGGCAAGGGGTATTTGTAGCTGTTTTCGGTATGGATGCGCTCGCCCTGTGCGAACTGCCGCCCGCCGCCAGGCCACTGCACCCGCAAGGGCTCGCAGGCCTGCAAGTGCATTTCTATGCGCGACTGCGCCGGGTTGAAGAAAGCCACATGGGCCCATTGCGCCGGGTCGAAATTGCTGCCTATGCAGCGGTTGACATGGCGCAAGGCGTTGCGATTGAACGCCGCCGTCACGCCGGCCGCGTCGTCGTAGGCGGCTTCGAGCACCTGGCGGTCCTTGGGCAGGTCAATGCCTATCAGCAGGCCGCCGCCCTCCCCCGCCAGAGCATGCATCTGGCGCAGCAGGACCATGGCATGGCCAGGATCGAAGTTGCCGATCGACGAACCCGGGTAGAACACCAGGCGCCCCTGGGCGGCGATGTCTTCGGGCAGCGTCACTGGCGCGCAGATGTCGGCCGCCACGGCCCGCACCTGCAGCCCGGGAAAGTCCTGGGCCAGGCGCTGCACCGCGCCCAGCACAAAATCGCCGGCGATGTCCACGCCGACAAAACACTGGGGCTGCAAGGCCGGCAGCAGCCAGCGCACTTTCTCGCAATTGCCCGCGCCCAGCTCGATCAGGCTGCGGCAGGGGCCGACACTGCGCGCGATGTCGGCACCCCACTGTTCCAGCAAGCCCATTTCGGTGCGCGTCGGGTAGTACTCGGGCAGGCCGGTAATGGCTTCGAACAGTTCGCAGCCGCGCTGGTCGTAGAAATACTTGGGCGAGATCCGGGCAGGCGTGCGGCACAGGTCTCGCAGCAGGTCTTCGTGCGCGGACGCAGGGGCCGGCATGAAGGGCGGCGCCAGGGCGTCGGCCTGGTCATCGGCGGAAACAACGGAAAACAACATGGTGCGGCGCCCTTCCCGACAAAAGCCTCAGAAGCGGTCCACACAACGGCCGCGGCCGCAGCCGGCCATGCGCTGCAGACCTTTACCCCAGCGTAGCCAAGCCGGTGGCATCGCCAAGTAGGACAGCAGCGCAAGCGTTGGCGGCAGGTCTGGCTACAAGGCGCGGGCGCTGCTTGCCGCGTTCGCGTGATAGGCGCATCATCGAGTCCTGGCCGGCCGACGGCAAGCGCCGGCGGGCCGGGCAGACCCTGCTTTCTTTTCAGGAGGCTGCCATGAACGAACGTTTGACTGCCGGCGAAATCTGCACGCGCGAAGTGGCGATTGCCTTTCGCCACACCGATCTGGTGACGGCGGCGAAGCTGATGCGCGAATACCATGTGGGCGCTCTGGTCGTCGTCGACGAAACCCAGGACCTGCGCACCGTGGCCGGCCTGCTCACCGACCGGGATATCGTGATTTCCGTGATCGCACCGGAACTCGCGCCCGAGACCCTGAGAGTTGGCGAAGTCATGAGCGCCAAGCCCGTCACCGTGGCCGAAGATGCGTCCCTGCTGGATGTGATGCGCAGCATGCGCGCACATGGTGTACGGCGCATACCTGTGGTCACGGATCAGCAGGAGCTGGTCGGGCTGCTGGCGCTGGATGACATCCTCGAAGTGCTGGCGCAGGAGCTGGGCTTGCTGGCAGCGACAATCGGTAAGGGCATACAGCGCGAGCGCGCCCAGCGGCTTTAGAAGCGGTAGCCCAGGCCCACGCCGACCAGTACCGGGTCGACCTTGAAGCTGCCCGCATTGACGCCGCCCACGCTTACATCGGTGCCAATGTAGAGCTTCTTGACGTCAACGTTGAGCGACCACTGCTTGTTCAACGGGATGTCCACGCCCACCTGCAGCGCCCCGCCCCAGCTGTTGCGCTTCACGTCGGCCGCGCCGCCCAGCAGCTTCACGCTGGAAAAACGCGTGTAGTTGACGCCGGCGCCCACATAGGGCTTGAAGCCCTGGAACTGGGTGAAGTGGTACTGGGCCAGCAGCGAAGGCGGCAGGTGCTTGAGTGTGCCCAGATAGCCTGCGACGGAAGAGTTCACGTCATGCTTTTGCGGCACCGTGAGCACCAGTTCAGCCGCGAAGTTCGGGCTGAAGAAATAGGAAATGTCGACCTCGGGGATGGTCTTGTTGTTGATGGCCAGGCCCAGCCCCGTGCTGTCCTTGTTCGCGCTGTCCAGGTGCACGGCGCGCATGCGCACCATCCAGGGGCTTTCCGACTGCGCCAGAGCAGCTCCCGAAGTCAGGGCACAGAGAGCGGCAACAGCCAGTAGCGTTTTTTTCATGGTGAATCAATGGAGGTAACCGGGGACGTCCCCCGTGAAAACCATTGGACACGCCGATGCGATCCAGGGTTTTGCCCTGGCTCAAACAATTGGCAACAAGGCCCCGATTCAGTGCTTTTGCGCTCCAGGCGTTGGCGCTGCGCCGGCGCGCATGCGCTGCACCAGACCCACGCAGGCCAGCACCACGCAGCCCACCAAGGCGCCTACCAGGACATGCAGCAGTTGCGGCAGCAGAAACTGCCACAGCGGCGCAGCCACCCAGTGGCCGACCACCGCCAGGGCCGCGTCCAGCGCCTGGCCCAACCAGGGCATGCCATGGACCAGCAAGCTGCCGCCGACCAGGAACATCGCCGCCGTCCCGATGATGGACAAGCTACGCATCA
>JAMNYN010000314.1:0-4787 GCA_023622805.1 Pseudomonadota bacterium
TGGGCCGTCAGCGGCCGAGCAAACCAGGATAGCGCCGTCCATCTGGGCGGCACCGGTGATCATGTTCTTCACATAGTCAGCGTGACCGGGGCAGTCAACGTGAGCGTAGTGACGATTAGCGGTTTCGTATTCGACGTGCGAGGTATTGATGGTAATACCGCGGGCCTTCTCTTCAGGCGCCTTGTCGATTTCGTCGTACTTCTTGGCTTCACCACCAAACTTGGCCGACAAAACGGTGGCGATCGCAGCCGTCAGGGTTGTCTTGCCATGGTCGACGTGACCAATGGTGCCCACGTTGACGTGGGGCTTGGTGCGCTCGAATTTTCCTTTTGCCATTTTTCCGACTCCGAAAAAAATCTTTAACTAAACAACAGGACTCGGCGCAACCATCTAGCGGAAGCACCAGAAAGCTGGTGCCCATGGCGGGAATCGGACCCGCGACCTCTCCCTTACCAAGGGAGTGCTCTGCCACTGAGCCACATGGGCATTCAAATCACCTTGCGGCAATCCAAAAAACTTTACACACAATCTGGAGCGGGAGACGGGAATCGAACCCGCGTCATTAGCTTGGAAGGCTAGGGTTCTACCATTGAACTACTCCCGCACTTTTCTGTGCGTCGATGCTGGCATAAGCATCTTCTAAAACTCTTCAACCAAAAACTGGTGGAGGGGACTGGATTCGAACCAGTGTAGGCGTAAGCCAACAGATTTACAGTCTGCCCCCTTTAGCCACTCGGGCACCCCTCCGAAGAATTCGATTGTAGCAGCATTTTTGACGTCAAAAACAAATCTGCTATTTTTTCGCCCTTTTTTGTACCTTCGTACAAGACTGGTGCGGCTGGCGGGGATCGAACCCACGACCCTTGGCTTCGGAGGCCAATACTCTATCCACTGAGCTACAGCCGCCCCGGACCGAAGTCCAAAGCAAGCGCGCATTGTCGCACGACTTTGCCCAGAAATTCTCACAACCGCGCCAAGCCGCACGCAAGCAGGGGCGTATCGCCGTTCAACCCTCGGCTGCGCGCTCGCTCGCGACAGCGAGAAAGGCCGCGTGCACGGCCTCTTGCGGCAGGCCGGCCCCCATCAGGTACACCTGGATGGCCGCAAAGCCATCCTCCACCAGGTCAAAGCTCCGCCCTCCTATCAGCCAGGTGTGCATCAGGCCATCGAGCAGCGAAGTCAAACCCCGCGCGAGCAACTGCGGCGAATAGCGCAGGGCCACACCCAACTGCGCGGCAGCGGCCTCCATGTCGAGCGCGAGCTTGCCCGAACATTCATCCATTGAAGCGGTATGCCTGGCTTGCAGCGCCACGAATTCGCCAACGAACTCCACGCGATGCATCATGATCGTGAACACTCGCCTGAGGTGCTCGTCGTGCGCCAGCCCGTTGAGCAACACATGCATGACGCGGCATATGCGCTGCAGCGGCGCACCGCTCGTCAGCACTGCCCCGTCACCATATAGAACCTGGTCTAGCGGCAAGCTCACGCGATCTATCATCGCCGTGAACAAGTCCAGCTTGTCCTTGAAATGCCAGTAGACCGCACCCCGCGTCGCGCCCGCCTGCTCGGCAATGGCCGCCAGGGACGCCCGGGAGACGCCTTGCTCCAGGAAAATCTGCTCTGCCGCATCCAGCAGGCCGTTGCGCGTCGCCACGGCATCTTCTTTGGTTCTACGGGCCATGACACTTCTCCAAGATTCAGCTGTGCAAGCTGCACATACCGAGGTCACAATGTCCTCAGTTCAGCCAGGGGTCTTATTATACATTCATGAATGTATGTACAATCGCCAACCCAACCTAAGGGGCATTCCGTGTGCACGCTCGATCCTGCGCGCGCTTTCATGCTCTGACAGCCGAATCATCCCAAGGAAAACAACCATGCACAGCACGCGCCATGCGCCCGACGCCCAACCTCCCCGTCGCCTCTACCGCCACGCGTCCCTGGCACTGGCCGTGTCGGCGGCACTGATGCTGGCCGCCTGCGGCGGCGACAAGCCAGCCGCCGCGCCCGGTGCCGCCAAAGCCCCAGCCGTGGAAGTCGGTGTCGTGGTCACCACGCCCACCAATGTGGGCCTGGTAACGGAGTTGCCCGGCCGCGTGGCCGCCGTGCGAGTGGCCGAAGTGCGCGCCCGCAGCGCCGGCATCGTGCTCGAGCGCCTGTTCCGAGAAGGCAGCGACGTCAAGGCCGGCCAACTGCTGTACCGCATCGATGCCGCCCCCTATGAAGCCGCAGCCCAGAGCGCGCGCGCCGCGCTGGCCCGCGCCGAAGCCAGCCTGGCACAGACCGCTGCCCAGCTCGAACGCTACCGCCCGCTGGTCGCCGCCAACGCCATCAGCAAGCAGGATTTCGCCAATGCCGACGCAGCGCACAAGCAGTCCCTGGCCGATGTGGCCGCCAACAAGGCCGCCGTGCGTTCCGCCGACATCAACCTGGGCTACGCCAATGTCACCGCACCGATTTCTGGCCGTATCGGCCAGTCGCTGGTGACCGAAGGTGCACTGGTTGGCCAGGGCGAAGCAACGCCGCTGGCCGTGATCCAGCAGATCAACCCGGTTTACGTCAACTTCACCCAGTCGTCGAACGACGCTTTCAAGTTGCGCAAGGCCATGGCCGACGGACAGCTCAAGAAGGCCTCCGGCAATGAAGCGGCCAGCGTCAAGCTGATCCTGGAAGACGGCAGCACTTACGACCAGGCCGGCAAGCTGCTGTTCACGGAGTTGACCGTCGACCCCACGACCGGCCAAGTCACGCTGCGCGCCGAAGTCCCCAACCCCAAGGGCGTGCTGCTGCCTGGCCTGTATGTACGGGTCCAGGTAGAGCAGGCCCAGGCCGTGAATGCCATCACCCTGCCCCAGCAGGCGGTGACGCGCAGCGAAACCGGTGACACGGTCTCGGTGGTCGGCGACGACGGCAAGATCAGCAAGCGCGTGATCAAGGTCGGCACAGCACAGAACAACCAGTGGGTGGTGCTCGACGGCCTGAAGGCCGGCGAAAAAGTCATGGTCGATGGCTTCCAGAAACTGCAGATGCTGCCCCCCGGCACGCCCGTCACTCCGGTGACCTGGCACGCGCCCGGCACAGAGGCTGCGCCCGCAGCTGCTGCTGCCGCTGCAGCGCCCCCCGCTCCCGCAGCGGCGGCCCCCGCGGCAGGCACCCCTGCGGCTGACAAATAAAGGCGTCCGTCATGGCCAAGTTTTTTATTGAACGCCCCATCTTTGCTTGGGTGATCGCGCTGTTCATCATTGTGATGGGCGCGGTCTCGCTCACGCAGTTGCCGATTGCGCAATACCCGCCGGTGGCCCCTCCGGCCATCGTCATCAGCACCGCCTATCCCGGCGCTTCCGCCAAGACACTGGAAGACAGTGTGCTGTCAGTGATCGAACGGGAGATGAACGGTGCCAACGGACTGCTCTATATGGAGTCCACGGCCCAGGCCGACGGCACAGGCTCCATCACCGTCAGTTTTGCGCAGGGAACCAACCCCGAACTGGCCCAGGTCGACGTGCAAAACCGCTTGTCGCGGGCCACGCCGCGGCTGCCCGCAGCCGTGACCCAGCAAGGTGTGCGGGTGGACAAGTCCGCCTCCAACTTCCTGCTGTTCGTCATGCTGTCGTCGAAGAACCCCGACTTCGGCCCCGTGCAGCTGGGCGACTACGCTTCGCGCAACATCGTGCCCGCGTTGCAACGCGTCAAGGGCATCGGCCAGGTACAGCTGTTCGGCTCCGAGCAGGCCATGCGCATCTGGTTCGATCCGGCCAAGCTGCAAGGCTTCAAGCTGTCCACGGCCGATGTCACCGCAGCCATCCAGGCGCAGAACGCCCAGGTCGCCAGCGGCGCCATCGGTGACCAGCCCAATATCACCGGCCAGTCCATCTCGGCCACGGTCACGGTGCGCGGTCAGCTCACCACGCCCGAGCAATTCGGCAACATCGTGCTGCGCGCACTGCCCGACGGCTCGACCGTGCGCCTCAAGGATGTGGCTCGCGTCGAAATCGGCTCGCAGAGCTTCTCCACGGAGGCGCGCCTGAACGGCCAGCCGGCCGCCGGTATCGGCGTCCAGCTGGCGCCTTCGGGCAATGCACTGGCCGCGGCCAAGGACGTACGTGCCCAGCTCGAGCAGCTGGCCAAGTATTTCCCTGAAGGCGTGGAATGGTCGGTGCCCTACGACAGCTCGAACTTCGTGAGCATCTCGATCAAGCAGGTCGCGCAGACCCTGATCGAAGCCGTGGCGCTGGTGTTCCTGGTGATGTTCCTGTTCCTGCAGAACTGGCGCTACACCATCATCCCGACCATCGTCGTGCCCATCGCCCTGCTGGGCACCTTTGCCACGCTGCTGGCCCTGGGCTACTCGATCAACGTGCTGACCATGTTCGGCATGGTGCTGGTGATCGGTATCGTGGTCGATGATGCCATCGTGGTGGTGGAAAACGTCGAACGCATCATGGAAGAGGAAAAGCTTCCGCCGCGCGCTGCGACACGCAAGGCCATGGGACAGATCTCGGGCGCCATCATCGGCGTGACCGTGGTGCTGATCTCGGTGTTCGTGCCGCTGGCCTTCTTTGCCGGCTCCACCGGCAACATCTACCGCCAGTTCGCCACGGTGATGGTCACCTCGATCTTCTTCTCGGCCTTCCTGGCCCTGTCGCTGACGCCGGCCCTGTGCGCCACGCTGCTCAAGCCGGTCGACCACCACGCGAAGAAGAACAAATTCTTCACCTGGTTCAACCGCCGCTTCACCCAGACGGCCAAGGGCTATGAAAGCATTGTCAACCGCATCCTGAAAA
>JAMNYN010000314.1:4798-15534 GCA_023622805.1 Pseudomonadota bacterium
AGACCGGCCGCTACCTGATCATCTACGCGGCCATCATTGGCGCCGTGTTCCTGGTCTACAAGAACCTGCCCCTGTCCTTCCTGCCAGGCGAGGACCAAGGCTCGGTGATTGTCAACGTGCAACTGCCCCCAGGCGCCACACTGGAACGCACCCAGGCGGTGATGGAAAAGGTGGAAGGTTTCGTTCTGAAGCAGCCCGAGATCAAGAGCATCGTCAGCGTGCTGGGCTTCAGCTTCTCGGGCCAGGGACAGAACGCCGGCCTGGCGTTCCTGACGCTCAAGGACTGGAAGGAGCGCGGCGCGCCCTCGCAATCTGCCGACGCCATCGCGGGCCGCATCATGGGCGCCATGTCCGGCGTGCGCGATGCCTTCATCTTTGCGCTGAGCCCACCGCCCATCCCCGAACTCGGCAACGCGTCGGGCTTCACCCTGCGCCTGCAGGACCGTGGCGGCAGCGGCCATACCGCACTGGTGAATGCACGCAACCAGTTGCTGGGCATGGCCGCGCAAAGCAAGGTGCTGACCCAGGTGCGCCCTGATGGTCTGGAAGACGCGCCACAGCTGCTGATCGACATCGACCGCGACAAGGCCAGCGCCCTGGGCGTGGCTTTCAACGCCATCAATGCCTCGCTGTCCACGGCACTTGGTTCGAGCTACGTCAACGACTTCCCCAACAAGGGCCGTCTGCAACGCGTGATCGTGCAAGCCGATGCGCCCGCGCGCATGCAGCCTGAAGACCTGATGAAGCTCACGGCGCCGAACAGCCAAGGCCAGCCGGTTCCGTTCTCGACCTTTGCGACGACCAAATGGGTCATGGGTGCGCAGCAGACCGTGCGCTACAACGGCTATCCCGCGATGAAGATCTCGGGCAGCCCGTCCGCGGGACACAGCACGGGTGACGCCATGGCGGAAATGGAACGTCTGGTCGCCCAGCTGCCCGAAGGCTTCGGCTACGAGTGGACTGGTCAGTCGTATGAAGAAAAGCTGGCGGGCTCGCAGTCCATCATCCTCTACAGCTTCGCCATCCTGGCCGTGTTCCTGTGCCTGGCCGCCTTGTACGAGAGCTGGAGCATCCCGCTGGCCGTGATTCTGGTCGTGCCCCTGGGCGTGCTCGGCGTCGTGCTGGCCACGCTGATGCGCGGCTACTCCAACGACGTGTACTTCCAGGTCGGACTGATCACCATCATTGGTCTATCGGCCAAGAACGCGATTCTGATCATTGAATTTGCCAAGGACCTGCAAGCCGAAGGCAAGTCGGTGTTCGAAGCCGCGCTCCAGGCCGCCCACCTGCGGTTCCGCCCCATCATCATGACCTCGCTGGCCTTCGGCCTGGGCGTGGTGCCGCTGGTGATGGCTTCGGGCGCGAGTTCGTCCAGCCAGCGCGCGATCGGCACTGGCGTGCTCGGCGGCATGATCACCGGCACGCTGCTGGCGGTGTTCTTCGTGCCCTTGTTCTTTGTCGTAGTACGCACGCTTTTCAAGGGCAAGAAGCACGCCGAGGACATCAATCCTCCCTCAGCTGCTGCCCACAACCCGGAGGCCCTGCGCCATGATTAACCGCTGCACTCCCGTAGCGCTGGCAGCGGCCTTGCTGATGGCCGGCTGCTCGTTCATCCCGACCTATGAGCGCCCTGCCGCTCCCGTGCCCGAAGCCTACCGCTCTGGCAGCACCCCGCAAGGGGATGCGGCCAGCGCCCAGGCGGCGGCTACCCTGCCCTGGCAGGATTACTTCACCGATCCCCGCCTGCAGCAACTGATCTCCGCCGCGCTGGTCCACAACCGCGACCTGCAAGTGGCGGTGCTCAATATCGAGCAGGCCCGGGCCCAGTACCAGATCACCCGCGCCGACCAGTTCCCCACCATCAATGCCGGGGCCACGGCGACGCGCGCGCCCTCGGTGGCGGCCGGCAGCAATAGCGCCAGCTACACCAACAGCTACAGCGTGGGCTTCATGACGTCGGCCTGGGAGCTGGACTTTTTCGGCCGCATCGGCAGCCTCAAGGAGCAGGCCCTGGCCCAGTACCTGGCCACTGAAGAAGGCATGCGGGCGGCACAGGTGAGCCTGGTATCGGCCGTGGCCAACGCCTGGTACACCCTGCTGGCTGACGAGGAACTGCTGGCGATTTCGCGCCGCACCCTCGAAACCCGCGAGGCCTCGATCGCCCTGACCAAGCTGAGCTTTGACGCCGGCGTGACGTCCGAACTCGACTATCGCCAGGCCGTCTCGCTGACCGAAGCCGCACGCGCCACCCTGGCGCAGCAGCAACGCCAACGCGCGCTGGACGAGAACGCGCTGGTCCTGCTGCTGGGCCAGCCCTTGCCGAGCGATGTCCGTGCCAGCCTGGAAGGCACACGCCTGTACCAGGTGCCCGCACTGGCACCGCTGCCCGCGGGCCTGCCGTCGGACCTGCTGGTCCAGCGCCCCGACATCCGCCAGGCCGAGCAGGCCCTCAAGGGGGCGAATGCCAACATCGGCGCGGCGCGCGCGGCATTCTTCCCGCGCATTGCGCTCACGGCCCAGGCCGGCACTGTCAGCAGCGAACTCTCGGGGCTGTTCAAGAGCGGCTCCTGGGGCTTCTCACTGGCGCCTTCGGCGATGCTGCCGATCTTCGATGCGGGCCGCAACAACGCCAATCTGGACGCGGCCCAGGTCGGCCGACGGATTGCCGTCGCCCAGTACGAGAAAGCCATCCAGACCGCATTCCGCGAAGTCTCCGATGCGCTGGACAGCCAGGCCACGCTGCAAGAGCAGGGCCGGGCACAGAACGCGCAACTGGAAGCCGAAACCGTGCGCCTGAAGCTGTCCGACCTGCGTTACCGCAACGGCGTGGCCAGCTTTCTGGACCTGATGGACGCGCAGCGCTCGCTGTTCGCGCTGGAACAGTCCGCGGTGCAGGTCCGCCTGGCCCAGTTGCAAAACCAGTTGCTGCTGTACAAGGCATTGGGTGGCGGCAGCACGCAGCCCACGCCTCTGGCAAGCGCCGCTGCGTCGGGCGCCGCTGCGTCGGATACCACCGCGCGCTGAAGCTGCGGGCACCCGATCGCGGTCGGGATGCTGTACTCCACGGCCATGACCTCGCAGGTCATGGCCGTTTTTCTTGGTATCTACCCTTGCGGCTTAGCCGCCACAGTCCGGGCAGGCGAGCGCCGACCGGGACAGTCAAGCACAACACGCTCGATATAATCTGCGGTTGATTTACAAGCCCCTAATAACATTGAGGATGTCATGAGCGCAAACCACCACGAAGAAGCCCATACAGGCCCGATCAAGAACCCCAAGCAGTTGCTGATCGCCGTATTCCTTTCTTTTGTGATTCCGGTCTTTGTCATCATCGGCCTGGTCATGTCCGTCACCTCAGAAGACAAGTCCGGTCCAGGTGCCGCCAACCAGGAAATGGCCAAGGCCATCCGCCTGCAAAAGGTGGGCCAGGTGGAGATCCGCGATGCCAACCGCCCCTTGCGCGGTGGCGAAGCGGTCTACAACGGCCAATGCGCAGCCTGCCATGCCGCTGGCGTGGCCGGTGCTCCCAAGTTCCAGGACGTGGCGGCCTGGGGTCCGCGTCTGGCGCTGGGCTTTGAAACCCTGGTGACGTCCGCGCTCAAGGGCAAGGGCGCCATGGCGCCCCAGGGCGGCGGCGACTTCAACGACACCGAAATCGCGCGCGGCGTGGCCTACATGGCCAATGCGGCGGGCGGCAAGTTCGACGAACCCCAGCCACCTGCGGCCGAAGGCGCGCAGCCCGCGCAATAAAAAGGCAGCGGCAACGCTGCCAGCACCAGGGGCCTGCGGGCCCCTTTTTTCACGCCGCGCGTCAGGCGCTATGCGGACTGCCGGGCCGGGCTGCGCACAAAGCCAAAGCGCTGCGGCAAACTGCCGGCCAGCACGTTTTCCAGCGGCCAGCGCTCCTGCTCCAGCCAGTCCGCGGCCAGGCCGACATCCTGGCTGTGCACCAGCCCCAGCCCCAGCGGCGCCGCCAGATAGACCCGGCCCGCCTCATCCACCAGGCAGGCCTCGGGCACGGCGCAGACGCCGGTGTGCGCCTGTACCTGTCCGTCGGGCTGCAGCCGCCAGACGATGGGCGTTTCCTCGAGCTCCACATACACGCGTTGCGGCCCGTTCTGGAAAAACCAGCGTCCCTGGGCATCGCAGGCGTAATTGCGGGCGATGAAGGCCAGCAGCTTCTCATGCTGCAGCAAATCGCCCTTGCTTTGGGCAAAGCTACCGCGCGCCTGCGCAGCCTCGTCGCGCAAAAACCATTGACCGCGCGCGTCCAGTCCCAGCCAGCCAAAGCAATCCGGTACATTGGGCCACTTGGCCATGGCCTGTCTTACGATATCGTCCATCACTGTCTCCTTGGCTTGCGGCCTGATCCTACTCACTGTCTGCATGGTACTTGCTGCACAATCGGACGCAGCGGCAACCACAGATGCCATCTCGCCCTTCCCGGGGTGCCAACATGGACCGAATGATGAAACGACTTCTCGCCATTGTGTTCACTGCCCTGCTGCTCACCGGCTGCGGCTACAACGACTTCCAGCGCCTGGATGAGCAATCGAAGGCCGCCTGGAGCGAAGTACTCAACCAGTACCAGCGCCGCGCCGACCTGGTGCCGAACATTGTCGCCACCGTCAAGGGCGAAGCCAGCTTCGAGCAGGACACATTGACCAAGGTCATTGAAGCGCGCGCCAAGGCCACGTCCATCCAGGCCACGCCCGAGCTGATCAACGACCCCGCGGCTTTCAACAAGTTCCAGCAGGCCCAGGGCGAACTGTCGAGCGCCCTGTCGCGCCTGATGGTGGTTTCGGAGCGCTATCCGCAGCTGCAGGCCAACCAGGGCTTTCGCGACCTGCGCGTGACGCTGGAAGGTACGGAAAACCGCATCACCGTGGCGCGCAACCAATACATCCAGACCGTCCAGGCCTACAACGTGCTGGCGCGCAGCTTCCCCACCAACCTCACGGCAAAAGTCTTCGGCTACCCGCCCAAGCCCAACTTCACGGTGCAGAACGAGGCCCAGATTTCCGCGCCGCCGAGCGTGGACTTCTCCAAGCCGGCGGCACCGGTGCCCGCTCCCGCACGCTGACCAGGCGCCACCATGCCGTTCACGCTGGCCTGGCGCTGGCTGCTGTCCCTGCTGCTGATCGCCTGCGCGCCGCTACAGGTCGGCGCGCAGCCCTTGCAAGCCGTGCCCGCGCTCACCGCGCGGGTGATCGACCAGACCGACACGCTCACGGCGGCCGAGCGCAGCGCGCTCGAAGCCCAGCTCGCGGCCATAGAAAACCAGCACGGCTCGCAAGTGGTGGTGCTGATGGTCGCCACCACCGCACCCGAAGACATTGCCGCCTATGCATATCGCGTCGCCAGCGACTGGAAAATCGGCCGGCGTGACGTGGGCGACGGCCTGCTGCTGGTCGTGGCCAAGAACGACAGGCGCATACGCATGGAAGTCGCGCGCCGGCTCGAAGGCGCCATCCCCGACATCGCGGCGGCGCGCATCATCGACCAGGCCATGCAGCCGCGCTTTCGCGCGGGCGACTACGCCGGTGGTCTGAGCGCGGCCGTGCAGCAGATTGGCGCGCTCGTTGCCGGCGAAGCATTGCCAGCGCCCACTTCGTCCCGGGCCAAACCCCAGGGCAGCCTGGATCTCGAATCCCTGGCCATCTTCCTGTTTTTCGCCGTGTCCATACTCCGGCCGCTGGCGCGTCGCATTTTCGGCAACCGCTTTGGCTCCTTGCTGATGGGCGGCGGCACGGCCCTCGTGGCCTATTGGCTCACCACCAGCCTGCTGCTGGCCGGCGGCGCGGGCATTGTGGCCCTGCTGATCACGCTGCTGTCCAACGGCAAGGGCGCCCATATCGGCGGCGGCGGCTTTGGCGGGGGCTTCGGTGGAGGGGGCGGTTTCGGGGGCGGCGGAGGTTTCGGCTCCGGCGGCGGCGGCAGCTTTGGCGGCGGCGGCGCCTCGGGAGGGTGGTGAACATGCGCAACTGGATACAACGCCTCGCACGTCTGGTGCGCCACCGCTGGGCCGAAGGCCGTATGCATTCGGCCTTGCCCGACGACCTGCTCGAACGCCTGGCGCGGCGCGTCACCGCCAGCGAACAGCGCCACATGGGCCAGATCCGCATCTGCGTCGAAGCCGGCCTGCCCATGGCCTATGTCTGGCGCGATGCCGACGCACGCGAGCGCGCCGTGGCGCTGTTCGGCAAGCTGCGCGTCTGGGACACGGAACACAACAACGGCGTGCTGATCTACCTGCTGCTGGCCGACCATGCGATCGAAATCGTCGCCGATCGGGGCGTGTCGCGCTTCATCCCGGCCAATGCCTGGGAAGGACTGGTGCGCGAAATGAGCACGGCCTTCCGGGAGAGCCAGTACGAAGACGGCCTGACCCAGGCCTTGTCCCAGGTCTCGGCCCTGTTGTGCGAACATTTCCCGGCCGACCCGGACAGTCCTGCCCCGTTCGACCAGACAAGCCTGCCCGATGCCCCCGTGCGCCTTGGATAGCCCGCGCCAGTTCGACCGAATCTGTCACAACCTGTGATAGCGTTGCTGCATCCTATTACCGGAGCATTCAGATGAAGACATTGGCAATCATTGCAGCGACCCTGGGCCTGGCCGGCTGTGCCAGCCTGGGCAGCAACAACACCCACGAACCCGTCGTTTACGACTACGTGCTCAGCTGCAAGCTCAAGGAAGATGACCCACGCAAGTGCGAAGCCCAGGTCAAGGCCCTGTGCCCCAACCCGGAAACTGCCCAGCTGCACAAGCGCCGCGTGGTCGATCCCAAGGACAACGCCGTGGTCTACGTCTACCAGGCGAAATGTGATACCCCCTGAGCCGCTGACGCCCTAGGCGGGCCCCCGCTTCCCCCTCTCAACCTTCGGTGGAAGGGGAGCGCCCGGCTTGGGACGGCAGCCTCGGTGCGGGGGGGGGACCGCCCAGGTGCGGCCCTTCCTCGCTGCCCCCATGCTGGGGCACGCCAGTTTCAACCGGCCCCGCGCCATGCCATGCAATGAGCCTTCTTCTGCAAGCGCGCAGACGAAAAAAAACCGCTCCGAGGAGCGGTTTTTGTTGCACGGAGCGAAGGCTCAGCGCTTTTGACGGAACTTGCGCAGAGCAGCGATTTGCGCTGCCATGACAACCAGCTCGGACTGGGCCTTGGCCAGGTCCAGCTCGCCCTTGGCGTTCTTCAGTGCTTCCTCGGCGGCGGCCTTGGCCTTGTTGGCCTTCTCGTCGTCGAGGTCCTTGCCACGGATGGCCGTATCGGACAGCACCGTGACGCAGTTGGGCTGCACTTCGAGGATACCGCCGGCCACGAAGACGAACTCTTCGCTGCCGTCCGCCATCTCGATGCGCACCGAGCCGGGCTTGATGCGCGTGATCAGCGGGGTGTGGCGCGGAAAAATGCCCAGTTCGCCAGCTTCACCGGGCAGCGCGACAAAACGCGCTTCACCCGAGAAGATCAGCTCTTCGGCACTGACCACATCAACGTGGATGGTGTTCATCTTTGCTCCTCAGAAAAGGTTAAGACTGGGCTTGGGGACAAGGGCCCTCGCGGGCCCCGGTGCCTCAAGCAGCCAGCTTCTTGGCCTTCTCGAAGGCTTCGTCGATGGTGCCAACCATGTAGAACGCCTGCTCGGGCAGGTGATCGCACTCGCCAGCCACAATCATCTTGAAGCCGCGGATGGTTTCTGCCAGGGGCACGTACTTGCCAGGTGCGCCAGTGAACACTTCAGCGACGTGGAAAGGCTGCGACAGGAAACGTTGGATCTTGCGCGCGCGGGCCACGGCCAGCTTGTCTTCAGGAGCCAGTTCGTCCATGCCCAGAATGGCGATGATGTCGCGCAGTTCCTTGAAGCGCTGCAACGTGCCTTGCACATCACGGGCCACTTGGTAGTGCTCTTCACCCACCACTTGGGGGTCCAGCTGACGGCTGGTCGAATCCAGAGGATCGACCGCAGGGTAGATACCTTGCGAAGCGATATCACGCGACAGCACCACGGTCGAATCCAAGTGGGCGAACGTCGTGGCAGGCGAAGGATCGGTCAAGTCATCGGCAGGCACGTAAACGGCCTGGATGGAAGTGATCGAACCGACCTTGGTCGACGTAATGCGCTCTTGCAGACGGCCCATTTCTTCGGCCAGCGTAGGCTGATAGCCCACAGCCGAAGGCATACGACCCAGCAGAGCGGACACTTCGGTACCGGCCAGCGTGTAGCGGTAGATGTTGTCCACGAAGAACAGCACGTCCTTGCCTTCGTCACGGAAAGCTTCAGCCATGGTCAGACCGGTCAGCGCAACGCGCAGACGGTTGCCTGGTGGCTCGTTCATCTGGCCGTAGACCATGGCCACTTTGGACTCGTTCAGGTTCTCCTGGTTCACGACGCCCGCATCGGACATTTCGTGATAGAAGTCGTTACCTTCACGGGTACGTTCACCCACACCAGCGAACACCGACAGACCGCCGTGGCCCTTCGCGATGTTGTTGATGAGTTCCATCATGTTCACGGTCTTGCCCACACCGGCGCCACCGAACAGACCCACCTTGCCGCCCTTGGCGAAAGGAGAGATCAAGTCGATCACCTTGATGCCGGTTTCCAGCAGTTCCTGCGAAGGCGACAGTTCGTCGTACGCAGGAGCCGTGCGGTGGATAGGCGCCGTCGACGCCTGGTCCACAGGACCACGCTCGTCGATAGGCGCGCCGAGCACGTCCATGATGCGGCCGAGAGTGGCCTTGCCCACGGGCACGGTGATGGGAGCATTGGAATTGCTGACCATCAGACCGCGACGCAGACCGTCGGAAGTTCCCAGGGCGATGGTACGCACAATGCCGTCACCCAGCAGTTGCTGCACTTCCAGCGTCAGGCTCGTACCGTCGAGCTTGAGGGCGTCGTACACCTTGGGCATAGCGTTGCGTGGAAACTCAACGTCCACCACAGCGCCAATACATTGAACAATCTTGCCTTGCACTTGAGCCATTTTTTGCTCCAATAAGTTTGTCGGTTGAGCTGCTTACACAGCGGCGGCGCCGGCCACGATTTCCGACAACTCTGTCGTGATCGCTGCTTGACGCGTCTTGTTGTAGACCAGCTTCAACTCGCTAATGACGCTGCCTGCGTTGTCGGTTGCGGCCTTCATGGCCACCATGCGCGCCGATTGCTCGGACGCCATGTTGTCGGCAACGGCCTGGTAAATCAGGGACTCTACGTAGCGCACCAGCAATTCGTCGATGACGGATTGCGCGTCGGGTTCGTAGATGTAGTCCCATTGCGTACCAGACGTCTGCTCAGCCTGCATTTGCGCCGACGACAGGGGCAACAACTGCTCCATGACCGATTCCTGCTTCATGGTGTTGATGAAGCGGGTGTAACTCAAATACACCTTGCTCACCTTGCCTTCGGCATACGCGTCCAGCAGCACCTTCACAGGGCCGATCAGATTTTCCAGATGTGGCGTGTCGCCCAGACCCGTGACATGCGAAACCACCTTGGCGCCGACACGGTTCAAGAAGCCCAGACCCTTGCTGCCAATGGCCACGGCCTCCGCGGAGATGCCCTGGTCCTGCAATTCACGCAGCTTGGCCGTGACGACACGCAACACGTTGGTGTTCATGCCGCCGCACAATCCCTTGTCGGTCGTCACCACGATGACGCCGACCTTTGGCGACTCGTTCACTTGCATGAACGGGTGCACGTATTCGGGATTGGCTTGGCCAAGATGGGCTGCAATGTTCCGGATCTTCTCGCTATAGGGACGAGCAGCCAGCATCCGTTGCTGCGCCTTGCGCATTTTGGATGCCGCTACCATTTCCATGGCCTTAGTGATCTTCTTGGTGTTTTCCACCGATTTGATCTTGCCGCGAATTTCCTTACCTGCTGCCATGATGGCTCCTCGTCCGGGTTAAGCGAACGACTTCTTGAACGCAGCGGTGGCAGCGGTCAATTCAGCTTCGGATTCCTTGTCCAGGGCCTTCGTGGCATTGATCTTGTCGATCAAGGCACCATGGCTGGTCTTGAGGAATTGGTGCAGGCCGGCTTCGAAGGGCAGCACTTGCTTGACTTCGAGGTCGTCCATGTAGCCCTTGTTCACTGCGAACAGCGAAGCACCCATCAAGGCCACCGACAGCGGGCTGTACTGGGCTTGCTTGAGCAATTCGGTCACGCGGGCACCACGGTCCAGCTGCTTGCGGGTCGACTCATCCAGGTCGGAAGCGAACTGCGCGAACGCAGCCAGTTCACGGTACTGGGCCAGGTCGGTACGGATACCGCCGGATTGGCCCTTGACGAACTTGGTCTGAGCGGCACCACCCACGCGGGACACCGAGATACCGGCATTGATCGCGGGACGCACACCGGCGTTGAACAGGCTGGTTTCCAGGAAGATCTGGCCGTCGGTGATCGAAATCACGTTGGTAGGCACGAAAGCCGACACGTCACCCGCTTGGGTTTCGATGATAGGCAAAGCGGTCAGCGAACCGGTCTTGCCCTTGACAGCGCCCTTGGTGAAATCTTCCACGTACTTGGCGTTCACGCGCGCTGCGCGTTCGAGCAGACGGCTGTGGAGATAGAACACGTCGCCGGGGAAAGCTTCACGGCCTGGTGGGCGGCGCAGCAGCAGCGAAACCTGGCGGTAGGCCACGGCTTGCTTGGACAGATCGTCATAAACGATCAGTGCGTCTTCGCCGCGGTCGCGGAAGTACTCACCCATGGTGCAGCCCGAGTAGGCCGACACGTACT
>JAMNYN010000035.1 GCA_023622805.1 Pseudomonadota bacterium
GGCCAGGCCCAGGCCGACCCCACCCGAGCGCTCGCTGGCGCCCGGCATGCGGTAGAACTTCTCGAAAATGCGTTCGCGCTGGTCGACCGGTACGCCCGGTCCCCGGTCGCAGACCCGGATTTCCGCGGTCTGGCCGGAACTGGCCAGCTCCAGCGTGATCTCGCCGTGGCTGTAGCGGCGTGCGTTTTCCAGCAGGTTGCGCACCGCGCGGCGCAGCAGCTTGGCCACGCCGCGCACTTCCAGCGCGGACAGGCCTTGCAGTTGCAGCTCGGCGTCAATGCGTGCGCACTCTTCGGCGCACAGGCCTATCAGGTCCACCGATTCTTCCGTGCCCACGTCCACTTCGCGCGAGTCGAGCCGGCTGGCCAGCAGGATTTCATCGACCAGCTGGTCGAGCTCGTCGACGTTGCGCAGGATTTCCGCGCGTGAAGTGGTCGAGGGCTGGCTGCCCGTCATCAGCTCCATGCCCATGCGGATGCGCGTCAGCGGCGAACGCAGCTCGTGCGAGGCGTTCGCCAGCAGCGACTTCTGCGAAGCCATCAGTGCCTCGATGCGCTCGGCCGCCGCATTGAACTGGCGCGACAGGTCGGCGAGTTCGTCATTGCCCTGCACGGGCACGCGCGTAGCCAGGTCGCCTTCGCCAAAGCGCTGCACGCTGCGCTGCAGGTTTTCCAGCCGCTTGAGCAGCCGGCGGATGATGGGGAATACGCCCACAGCGACGGCCACGCCGACCAGGGCCAGCATCCACAGAAAGCCGAAGGGCGGGCGCAGCCAGAAGGCGGCCGCGCCATGCGGTGTGCGGTCGCCGCGCGGCTTGCGCGGCGCCATCTGCATGGAGTAGCTCTGGCCGTCGGGGCCGGTGATGTCGTAGCGTTGCCCTTCGGACGGATCGAAGGGCTGGCGCACGCCCAGGCCTTCGACCAGGGTCCGGCCGCTGCTGTCGCGGATGACGATTTCACGCGCGGGCGGTGGGCTGTTCTGCTGGGCGTTCTGCTCGGCCGCGGTCTGCCAGGCCCAGGCCACGACCAGGGTCAGCACGGCCACGCCGCCGACCACGGCCAGCCAGATGCGCAGGTACAGGCGGCGGGAGAAAAGGCGCAGCAGGAACATGGCTTCAGTCCTGCTGCTTGGCAAACACATAGCCCACGCCGCGCACCGTCAGAATGCGCTTGGGGGCCTTGGGGTCGACTTCGATGGCTGCGCGGATGCGGCCCATGTGCACGTCGATGGAGCGGTCGAAGGCCTCGAGTTCGCGACCGCGCACGGCCTCCATGATCTGCTCGCGCGACAGCACGCGCCCGGCGCGCTCGGCCAGCGCCACCAGCAGGTCGAACTGGTAGGAGGTCAGCTCGCAGGGCTGGCCGGACACGGTCACGGTGCGCGCATCGCGGTCGATTTCCAGCGAGCCGAAGCGCAGGGCCTGGCTCGCGGCAGCGGCGGGCGCGCCCTGGCCCTGGCGGCGCAGGATGGCGCGGATGCGCGCCAGCAGCTCGCGCGGCTCGAAGGGCTTGGGCAGGTAGTCGTCGGCGCCTATTTCCAGGCCGATGACGCGGTCCATGGGGTCGCCCTTGGCGGTGAGCATCAGCACCGGCACCTGTGCGGCCAGGCCGGGCAGGGCGCGGATGCGGCGGCAGACTTCCAGTCCGTCGATGTCGGGCAGCATCAGGTCCAGGATCACCAGATCCGGCAGCGCCTGCGGGTCGGGCTCCTGCAAGGCGGCCAGCCCGCTGAGGCCGTCGCCGCAATGGCTGAGCTTGAGGCCGTTCTGGCCCAGGTACTCGCCCACCATCTGAGCGAGGCGGGCGTCATCTTCAATCATCAACAGGTGGTGCGCGCTCATGAGGAGGGTCTCGTGGGGTGGGAAAGAAGGCAGGGCCATGCCCTTGATGGTGGCGTCGGGCTGTCTCGCCCGCTTGAAGCCTGGGTAAAGCTGGGGTAAATCAATGCGTTCAATCGTGCGCCTGCAGCGTGACCTTGGAGGCGGCCCAGACCAGCAGCAGCACGGGCAGGCCCAGCATGGCCGTGGCAATGAAGAAGCTGGCGTAGCCGTGGGCATCCACGTAAACGCCGGAGAAGCCCGCGATCCACTTGGGCGCGAGCAGCATCATGGAGCTGAACAGCGCGTACTGGGTGGCGGAGTACTGCACATTGGTCAGCGCCGAGAGGTAGGCAATGAAGGCCGCGGAAGCGATGCCACCGGCCAGGTTGTCGGCCGAGATCACCAGCACCAGGCCCGTGAAATCGTGGCCGCGCGTGGCCAGCAGCGCAAACAGCAGATTGGTCACCGCCGACAGCACGGCGCCCAGCATCAGCACCCGCATCACGCCCCAGCGCATGGCCATGGCGCCGCCGAGAAACGCGCCGGCCAGGGTCATGATCACGCCGAAGACTTTGGTCACGGCAGCGACTTCGTCCTTGGTGTAACCCATGTCCACATAGAAAGGGTTGGCCATGATGCCCATCACCACGTCGCTGATGCGGTAGACGGCGATCAACGCCAGGATCAAAGCCGCCTGCCAGCGGTAGCGGCGGATGAAGTCGGCAAACGGATCGACCAAGGCGTGACGCAGCCACTCGGCCGCATTGCGCGCGGCTGGCAGGGCGCGGGGCGCAGGCTCGCGCGACAACAGCACCGTCAGCATGCCCAGCAGCATGCTGGCGGCCATGGCGCAGTAGGCCACCTGCCAGGCATTGTGCAGATAGCCCGGGGTACCGCCCTGGGTGCGCGCGGCAATCCACAGCGCGCCCGCGCCGGCCCAGATCATGGCCAGTCGGTAACCCGTCTGGTAGGTGGCGGCCAGCGCGGCCTGGCGGTCGGCGTCGGCCGATTCGATGCGGAAGGCGTCGAGCGCGATGTCCTGCGTGGCCGAGCCAAAGGCCACGGCCAGCGCGCACCAGATGATGGGCTGCAGGCTGGTCTGCGGGTCGTTGAACGCCATGCCGACCAGTCCGGCCATGACCATCAGCTGCGACAGCAGCAGCCAGCTGCGCCGCCGCCCCAATCGGCGCGTGAGCAGCGGCAGGGGCAGATGGTCGACCAGCGGCGACCACAGCCATTTGAACGCATAGACCAGGCCGACCCAGCTCAGATAGCCGATGGTGGCGCGGTTGATGCCGGCTTCGCGCAGCCAGAACGACAGCGTGCCCAGTACCAGCAGCAGCGGCAGTCCGGCCGAAAACCCCAAGGCCAGCATGCGCCAGCTGGCCGGCTCGCGGTAGACGCGCCAGGTGTCACGCCAGCTGCGGCGCGGGGGCGTGTCTTTGGCGGCAGACGGGGCGGATACGGCTTGGGAAGAGGAAGTGTGGGTCATTTGAAAGAGGGCAGGCTGCCGGGCCATTATCCGCATGCGGCGCATCGGTCCCAGCGATCTTTTCCGGTGTCGCGGGCCGGTGGCGGGGATGGCGACCTTGTTCCATGGCAGGAGTGCGCAGAACGGCTAGACTTTTGCGCATGCAGCACACCGATCTTCCCCTCTTTCCTTCTGAAAATGCGGGCACCTGCCTGCATTGCCGCAGTGCCGGCGCGGGCGCCTGGCAGGCGCGGCGGGCGTTCCTGCGCCTGGGGACGGCGGCCGTGCTGCTCACCGGCGGGGCCTCGGCGCAGGCCCAGGTCAACGTGGGCGGTGGCTCGCGCCTGCGCCAGCTGGTGCCGGCGCAGACGCTGGAAGAGGCGGCGACCGAGCAATACCAGCAATTGCTGGCCAAGGCCAAGGCCCAGGGCGCGCTGGCCCAGCCCGGCAATCCGCAGCTCAAGCGCCTGCACACCATTGCCCAGCGGCTGATTCCGCACGCCGCCCAGTGGAACGAGCGCGCGCGCTCCTGGCGCTGGGAAGTCAATCTGATCGGCAGCAAGGAAATCAACGCTTTTTGCATGCCCGGCGGCAAGATCGCTTTCTACACCGGCATCCTCGACCAACTGCAGCTCACGGACGATGAAGCCGCCATGATCATGGGCCACGAAATGGCCCATGCGCTGCGCGAACATTCGCGCGAGCAGCTCGCCAAGAGCCAGGCCACCAACCTGGGCCTGTCGCTGGGCGCGCAGCTGCTGGGTCTGGGCGATCTGGGCAATATGGCCGTGAAGATGGGCGCGCAGCTGCTGACGCTGCAGTTCAGCCGCTCCGACGAAAGCGATGCCGACCTGGTGGGCCTGGAGCTGGCCGCACGCGCGGGCTACAACCCCCAGGCCGCCGTGAGCCTGTGGCAGAAAATGGGCCGCGCCACCGGCGGCGGTGGCGGCCAGGGGCTGGCCTTCCTGTCGACCCACCCCAGCGGCCCGGACCGGATCCGCGAGCTGGAGCGCAACGTGCCCAAGGTCGAGGGCTTGTACCGGCAGGCAGCGAGGAGATAGTGCTGCCCCCTCCACCCAAGGTTGAGAGGGGGAGGCGGCGCAGCCGCAAGGGTTTTCGAGGCTTGCAAAGCCCATGACTTGCAAAACTGGCGTGCCCCAGCAGTGGGGCAGCGAGGAAGGGCCGCCCCGCACCGAGGCTGCCGTCCCCCTCCACCGAAGGTTGAGAGGGGGAAGACGCGTCAGCGGCTCAGGGGGTGCTTCACTTCATGTCCCGCCGACGTAAGGATTGCTCAGCCGCTCGCGCCCCAGCGTGCTTTCCGGCCCGTGGCCGGGAATGAACACCGTGCTGCCGCCCATGGGCCACAGGCGCTCGGTGATGCTGGCGATCAGCTGTTCGTGATTGCCCTGGGGGAAGTCGGTGCGGCCGATGCTGCCGGCAAAAATCACGTCACCGACAAACACCCGCCCGATCTGCGGCGCATGGAACACCACATGGCCGGGCGTGTGTCCCGGGCAGTGGCGCACCTGCAGCGTTTCCTGGCCGATCTGCACCGTGTCGCCGTCGTGCAGCCAGCGCGTGGGCGTGAAGGTCTGCGCGGGCGGAAAGCCGAACATGGCGCTTTGCTGCGGCAGGCCGTCGATCCAGAACTGGTCGCCTTCGTGGGGGCCGATGATGGGCAGGCTCAACTGCTGCGCCAGCTCGCCCGTGCCGCCGGCATGGTCGATGTGCGCATGGGTCAGCCAGATGGCCTTCAGCGTCAGGCCCAGGCGCTCGACGGCGGCCAGGATGCGGGGCAGATCGCCACCGGGATCGATCACGGCGGCATCGCGGCTTTCGTCGCACCAGACCAGCGAGCAGTTCTGCTGGAAGGCGGTGACGGGGATGGTGAGGTATTCAAGCATGGGGCAGCGAGAGAGGGAGCGAGGAATAAAGTGCCAGAGTGTGCTTCATTCCTGCACACGGCTTACAGCGTGTTCTTGTGAATCTTGCCGTCTTTCATGATCAGGTGCAAATTCCGCTCGGGATCGGCCAGGAAGTCGAGGTTGGCCGCGGGGTTGCCGTCGGCGATCAGCAGGTCGGCCCAGGCGCCGGGAACAATCCGCCCCAGAACTCCGGGATAGGGGCTGCGCTCGCCCGACAGTGCCAGCAGTTCCCCATTGGTGCCCGTGGCCTGGCCCAGCAGCGTCAGCGGGTCGTAAAAACGCGTCAGCTTCGCCAACTGCCGGCCCTGGGTGGCGGTGTTTCGGGGATTGAACAGGATGTCCGTGCCCCAGCCGGTCTTGATGCCGTATTTCTGCGCCAGGGCATAGGCTTTTTCTGTGCCTTCGGCCACTCTTTTCTGGCTGGCGCGCTGCCCGGGATCGGCGTAGACATTGCTGTCCTCATCCTGCAGGAACGGTTGCAGGCTCCACCACACGCCTTCGTCGCGCATCATGCGCACGCTGGCCTCGTCGGCCAGCTGTCCGTGCTCTATGCACTTCACGCCGGCACGGATGGCCCGCTGTATGCCCTTGGGCGTGTAGACATGCGTCATGACGTAGGTGTTCCAGTCGCTGGCCGCCTCCACGCCGGCCCGCAGCTCGCGCTCGGTGAATTGCGTGCTGTCCAGCGGGTCGTACAGCGAAGCCACGCCGCCGCCCGCGAGCATCTTGATCTGCGAGGCACCGAGCATCAGCTGCTCGCGCACCCGGCGCAGCACTTCGGCCTCGCCATCGGCAATCATCGCCACGCCCAGGCTTTCGGTCAGGCTCAGCGGCCCGTTGGGCGCGCGGGGGATGTCGCTGCGCAGGCGGAAGTCGCCATGGCCCGAAGTCTGTGAAATCATGGCCCCGCTGGGGAAGATGCGGGGTCCGGGGACCAGCCCTTCGTCGATCGCGCGTTTGAGCGCAAAGGCAGGGCCGCCGGCGTCGCGCACCGAAGTGAAGCCGCGCATCAGGGTGCGCTGTGCTTCCTGGGCCGCCACCAGGTAGAGGTAGCCCAGGTCGGCGGAGACGGCGGAAAGCTGCGAGATTGCCGCCAGCATGGTGTGCCAGTGCGTGTCGATCAGACCGGGCAGGGCCAGCTTGCCCTGGCAGTCGATGACCTGAGCGCCTTCCACCGTGGCCTGCGCGGGCAGCAGGTCGGCAATGCGCTTGCCTTGGACCAGGATTTGCACGCCTTCGCGCACGGCCTTGCCCGAACCGTCAAACAGCCGAAGATTGCGCAGCAGCAGCGGGCGCTGGGCATCGGGCGCGGACGGTGCCGCCACCGCGGGCAGGGTAAACGGGGCCAGCATGGCCGTCACGCCCCCCAGGAAGCGGCGGCGCGTGAGGTCGTCCATCACCCGCTGGTGCAGACGCTGGCACATGGCGCTGCTGCAGGCACAGACCTTGGCGCGTATGGGCCCCAGGCGCCATGGAAAGGAATTGGGCGAAGATGCCATGAAGAGATCCTGGTTGGCAGAGCGTGACGGGCACAGGGCCGACGCCGCGATGCGCGGCGGCCGCGTGGCTGCTGAGGGGGCTATTCCAGGCCGCTGATCTTCCAGCTGCCGTCGGCCTGCTGGCAGAACCACAGCTTCCACTGGTGTGCCGTGCGGCTCTGGCTGACCTGGGCAGACAGCAGGCGGCACTGTCCGGCAGACTGGGTTTCGACCTTGGCGCCGGGATTGAGCAGCACCTTGACCGGGAACTTGCCCGGCCGCGCGCTGCTGCTCCATTCGGCCACCGTGCCCGCCGGGCCTTCGTTCAGGGTCTGGCCCACAAAGGACTTGAAGCTGGGCACATCCTGGGCCGGGATGTGGAGCAGTGCCGACTGGTTCAGCCGCGCCAGTGGCAGGGAGTGGACAGCGAACGGCAGCAGCAGGGCAGTGCAGGCGGCGATGCGAAGAAGGGCTTTTTGCATGGTAAACACAGTGTTACATGAAAGCCGATTTTTCGTAAATCGCACTAAGGGCGTGCACTTTGTTGTCTGCAGTGGCGCCCATGAAAAAGCCTCCGCTGCTTTCGCAGGGGAGGCTTTGGGTGCAACTGGGGGGCTATGCCCCCCAGCGCGGCTACGCGCAGCGAGCCAGCGTGGGGGCCAGGTTATGCGCCCAGCTTCAGCGAGCCCTTCATGATGCCGGCGTGGCCGGGGAAGGAGCAGAAGAAGCTGTAGTCGGTGCCGGTGGCGATCTTGGCGACCGGGATCTCGATGGTGGCGCTTTCGCCGCCGCCGATGACCTTGGTGTGGGCGATCACGCGGGCATCGTCCTTCTTCACGAAGTCAGAGGCTGCGCCGGCCTTCATGCCGTCGGCATTGACGGCCGTCATGTCGGCAGCCGTGGTCACGACCAGGTTGTGGCCCATGGCGGTCTTGGGCATCTTGCCCACGTGCTTCAAGGTCACGCTGAAGCTCTTGCAGGCCTTGGGCACGGTGATGCTCTTGGTGTTGAACTGCATCATGTCGTTGGCTTCGACCGTGGTGGCGCAGTCGGCGGCAAAAGCCGGAGCTGCAGCGGTGGCGCAAAAAGCCAAGGTAGCGAGAAGTTTCTTCATGATCCCAATCCTTTTAGAAAGTCGATGTCCAGGCACCGTACCGTTGCGCGGATCGCAGTCCAAGGTACGAGCCCAGTACAAACCCTAGTGTAGGCACAAGCAAAGGGTCGGACACACTCTGCCAGAAAAAAGCATGACGCACATGGCGTCTCTCGCTGGCCGCCCCCATCGCGCGGCCGGAGCCACTTCTTCCTGCGCCATGCTCCAGCCAAGCTTGACAGGGTTAGTAACGAAATAGAACTGTAGTTACAGTGGCGCAAGGCAGTGTTGATGTATGTCATCGACAGGCCCCAGGGGGAAGCAACACCTCGGCGCTTTCCTGGCACCGTGCCACGGCGACGTGGGATCGCGGCTTTCCGGCGCACCGCCCATCCAGAAAACGGAGATTCCATGCGTTATATATTCCTGCCAGTCTTGCTGGCCGCGGCCTTGTTGAGCGGTTGCAATGGCGATGACGACGCCACCCCCGCACCGGTCCCGGTACCCCCGGTGGAACCCGCCCCCAAGCCCCACTTCAGCGCCCAGATTTCATTTGGCGACAGCTTGTCGGATGTCGGGACCTATGCGGTCGGCACGGTCAAGACCCTGGGCGGCGGCAAGTTCACCATCAATGGCGACAACACGCGGCTCAATCCCGCATTCACCGGCCTGACCTGGATCGAAGTCATGGCGGCCCGGCTGGGCCTGCCCGCGCCCTGCGCGGCGCAGACCGGCCTGGACGGTAATGCCGCCCTGGGGTTTTCGGTGCCGGTGCAAAACCACGCCGGCTGCTTTGGCTACGGCCAGGGGGGGGCCCGCGTCACCAATCCGGTCGGGCCGAACAACAAACTGACCGGCAGCGCGCTGGGCGCCATGACCGTGCCGGTGAAGACGCAGATTGCCAACCACCTGGCGCTGTCGGGCGGAAAGTTCAAGCCAGACGACCTGGTCCTGGTGATGGCGGGCGGCAATGACATGCTGTTCCAGCTGGGTGCGCTGCAGGCCGGGGCCACGGCGGCGGGGCAGGCCGCGGGTGGCAAGCAATATTTCGACAGTCTGGTCCCGTTGCTGGCGGCCGGGGCCACCGCCCCGAGCACCGCGGCGGTGGCGATCCTCTCGGCGGTGAGCGCCGAGCTCGCCAGGCCGGGGAGCTCGCAAGCGAGCGCGACGCAGGCTGGTATCGGGGCGGCGGCCGTCCAGCCCGGCAATTCGGCGGTGGCTAGCGCGGGCGTATACGGCCCCATGGTGGCGACCGCTCAGGCCGATGCCGCGACGGCCGGTGCCGCCGCGGGCAACAAGTATGCCGCGGACCAGGGGCCGAATCTCGTGACCGCGCTGACCCTGGCGGGCGCCGAACTGGCCACGCTGGTGAAAAGCCAGGTGCTTGCCAACGGCGCCCGGTATGTCGTGGTCAACAACCTGCCGGACGTTGCGCAGACCCCGGCCGGCCGCTCCAAGCCCGCGGACACGCAGGTCTTGATGACTGCCATGGCCCAGGCCTTCAACGCGCAGCTCAGCAGCGCCCTGTCGGCCGAGACCGGCGTGCTGCTGGTGGACGTGTATGCCTTGACCCAGCAAGCCGCGGCCAACCCCAGCGCGTTCGGTTTGACCAATGTGACCGAGACGGCCTGCGACCTGACCGTGGGGAAGAATGCCCTGGGCAGTTCGCTGGTCTGCAATGACACGAATCTGAAAGCGGGCGATGTCAGCCGCTATGCCTATGCCGACGACGTGCATCCGACGCCGTATTTCTACGCGCAGCTGGCCACCCAGGTGGAGGAAAAAATGGTGCTGCGAGGCTGGCGCTAGGCCCCGCAGACGGCCATTACCGGGCGATGGCCGTCAACACCTCATCCAGCCGCTGCACCAGCAGGTCGGCATGCTCCCGCGTGAATACCAGCGGCGGCCGGATCTTGAGGATGTTGGCGTGCTCGCCCGTGGCGCTGAGCAGCACCTGCCGTGCGCGCAGGCCGTTGACCACGCGCGCGGCCTGGGCCGTTGCCGGAGTGCGCGCCGCGCGGTCGGTGACCAGCTCCACACCCAGGAACAGGCCGGCGCCGCGCACTTCGCCCACCAGCGCATGGCGCGGGGCCAGCGCCGCCAGGCGCTCGCCCAGGTAGGTGCCGACTTGCAGGGCGTTGCGCTGCAGGTCCTGCTGCTCGATCACGTCCAGCACGGCCGAGGCCGCGGCCATGGAGACGGGGTTGCCGCCGAAAGTGTTGAAGTAGCGGCAGGCCTTGCCGAAGGCCTGCATGACTTCGGGCTTCACGGCCAGGCCGGCGACCGGGTGGCCGTTGCCCATGGGCTTGCCCATGGTCACGATGTCGGGCACCACGCCGTGGCGCGGAAAGCCCCCGACGGTCTCGCCGGGGCGGCCGACGCCGGGCTGCACCTCGTCGGCGATGAAGACGCCGCCGGCCGCGCGTATGGCCTCCACGGCCTCGCGCAGCAAGCCCGTCGGTCCGGTGAATACGCCGTCGCTGGAGAACACCGTGTCGACCATCAGCGCGGCCGGCGCGATGCCGTGGGCGCGCAGGTCGGCGATGGCGGCGCGCACGCCCTCGGCGAAGCGGCGGCCGGCGCCGGCATCGCCGCCGCTGGGCGCATCCACCAGGCGCACATGCGCGCCCAGCTGCACGAACTGGCCCAGCGAAGGCGAGGCGCAGGCGATGGCCGAGGTCACGCCGTGGTAGGCGAAGCGCGTGACGATCAGGCCGGCGCCGCCGGTATGGGCCGTGGCGATGCGCATGGCCAGGTCGTTGGCTTCGCTGCCGGTACAGGTGAACGTGGCATGGCCCAGTTCGGCGGGCATGGTGGCCAGCAGGCGCTCGGCATAGTCGAGGATGCCGTCGTGCAGGTAGCGCGTGTGCGTGTTCAGCGTGGCGGCCTGGCGCGCGATGGCCTCGACCACCTGCGGATGGGCATGGCC